>JBARZF010000579.1:0-1916 GCA_049649675.1 Rivularia sp. (in: cyanobacteria)
TGTTTGGGAAAATCATCGCGGTCAAAAACACACCAAACCTGGTCGTAATCTTTTTGTTCGCTAAGGTGTTTAGCAATTTTAACTAATCTACTAGGATTTTCACCGAAGCCCCGTACATCTATTTCAATAACATTCTTTGGAACACGAAAACTTCTAAAATAATTGGGTTCTGTTTTTTCTCCTTCACATACTATCAAAAATCTCTGCCTGACTTCTCTAGTATTAACTTTTCTAGATGAATATCCACGAGAATTTCTTTTATTTTTAGACATGGGAGTCAGCCAGATGAGTCAAATCTCCTATATACGGAATTGCACCATATCTACCTTTTATATAATCGTTTTCAAATGATGCATCATTACGTATTTTGTATTCTGCTAAGGAGTATAAATCTGTTGCGGAGTATCTATTTTTTTCAGTAAACCAAATTTGATCGCGACGAAACATTTTGTTGCTCAGTAAGTTAGTATCGTGAGTCATGAATATTAGTTGAGCATTATTGGGATTACCTTCTTTAGAATTAAATAACTCAACAATTGCAGTAGTTATAAAGAGATAAAGACTTGAGTCCAACTCATCAATAATGAGAATATCACCTTCTTTAAGCGTGTTTAGAAGAAGTCCAGATAAAGCAAACAATTTTTGCGTTCCTTTTGATTCATTAGTCTTTAAATTAAACTTCTCTTTTGATTGATAATTTCCATCTTTATCAAACTTATGATGTATAGTATCGATAAAAGCAGCGTCAGTTTTTTCTAAATAACGAGCAATTTTCTTCATGTTATCTGGCAAGTTTTTAGGTAATGCATCAACGATAGAATCTTCTTGCTCAACTTGAACATCATCAATTCCTAAATCTAATTTTTTGATTAATTGAATAATATCGCTCTTGTTCTCATCATTAATCAAACAATCTACGGTATAAATCAAACATATATCTTCTTTTGATGGTGAAATAATATTTAATTCACCGCTCAAAAACTGTAAAATATTTTCTGCAATATCAACATTAAACTGAGCAGAAACAGATAAAAAAAGTGCATTATCTCTTGTTACTTTTTGAATACCATTAGCTTGATAACTTTTAGATATTTTAAAATTATTTATCTCACGCTCGAATAATCTGGTTTCCCTTCAGCGTGTAAATTTCCTTAGAAAGCATTATTTTGCGCCATTTTTCCTTATACAGGGGAATCAAAGCCTGTTGCTTTGGAGTAAATACATTCATAGAGATAAAGAGAGACTAGAGCGGGAAGGAATAATCCTCCATTCTACCCCCTCTCCCCACTCTTCCCCCTCTCCCCCCTCTCTCCCTAATTCCCCAATTTCTTATTCAAAGTTTCCGAAATACCAAGATTCAACAACATTTGGCGCATTTCACTTTTTGAATCGGCATTTTGAGTTGTTAAAGTCTGAAATTGCCTACTTGGCGATCGCTGACTATCCAAACTATCGTCTTTTTCCTTATCTTGATTCAAAGAAGCTGCAAATTTATCGTACAATTCCCCATTCGCAGCAAAGCAAAAGGCTAATTCCTGTCCAACTTCTTGTAATTTCTTTGGTAATTCTGTCTCGCTGGTTTGCAATAACTCGGCAAGATTCGAGTTTAAGGAATTTACACTCAAAATATCCGATTCAAACATATGAGCAAACGTTTCCATCTCCCCACTTTCTACCGCAGTATGTTGCTGCAATGCAAAAGCTGGAGGAATCACCGATCTATTCACATTATCCGGTAACGGTGCATCTAACAACTTTGCAGCATTTACAATCCCTGCACCAAATCTTGTCGGCTTCCAATTGGGAGGAACATCACAAGTTTCTCGTAAAAGCTGATTAAATATAAACGGAATTTTCTCCGCACCATAACGACTAACTAAATTATCTCTACCGTGATACGACAACCATAATGCTGC
>JBARZF010000580.1:0-18957 GCA_049649675.1 Rivularia sp. (in: cyanobacteria)
CATCTTGCTCGCTTGATATATATAGCGAGCAAGATGCTCGCACTACGGTAAAAATACGAAGCGCGGAAGCTAGCTAAAATCTCTTGGTTAGAAATATATCTATTCTTTAATGCGTAGTAGTTTGATAGAATTTATGCCTATCACAAGTTTTACTGTATAAAAGAAGATATTAGATATAAAAAGATACTAAATGACTATAGATAATCGCGGCAAGGTAAAAAAGGTTTTAATCATTACTCTACTGCTTAATTTATTCGTGATGGGATTAAAAGCATGGGTTGGGGTTGTAACGGGTTCTCTAAGTTTATTGGCTGATGCTTTGCATAGCGTCACGGATAGCGCAAATAATGTTTTAGGACTAATTACTAATCAATTCTCTTCTCCATTACCCGATAGAGAACATCCTTACGGACATCAAAAATTTCAAGCTGTAGGTGCTTTGGGAATTGCTGCATTTTTAGCTATTGCTTGTTTTGAAATTCTTCAAGGTGCGGTTGAACGAATTATTCAAGGAGGGAAGCCCGTTACGATTTCAGCACCACAATTATGGTTATTACTGTTAGTACTAGGTATAAATATTTTTGTAGCTTTCTACGAAAGAGGTGTCGGAAAACAAGTTAATAGCCCAATTTTAATTGCCGATGCTCATCATACTATGAGCGATGTTTGGGTAACTATTTCTGTGATTGGGGGTTTAATTGGCGTTTGGCTGGGTTATCAATGGTTGGATTTAGTACTAGCTTTTCCTGTTGCTTTAATGGTGTTTTTTAGCGGCTGGACTGTAATTAAAGAAAATTTACCTTGGCTAGTAGATGAAATGGCAGTTGCACCAGAAACCATTTACGATATCGCTTTGAAAGTCCCCGGCGTAATCAACTGTCATAATATCGCTTCTCGTGGAGTTGTTGGTCGTCAAGTCTTTATCGAAATGCATCTAATTGTTGATGCAAAAGATGTAGAAACGGCTCATCGCATTACAGAGGAAGTCGAATCTCGTTTAGAAGAAAAATTTAAGCCAGCAAGAGTTTTGATTCACGTCGAACCACCTGCTTATAAATCGAATCACATTAGCTTCTAGACTTTCATTAATAGAAATACTTATGAAGAAATAATTAATAGTTTTTTACAAATTATTACATTTGTAGTAATCTATTAGAAACTAGATATCTTTACATTTCTTCAAATTTCACTGTAAAAATCTGCTAAATTTAGATAAAAGCCCGTTAAAAAAAATGTAAGTATTTTAAGGTAAATTTGAATTTAGCTGACACTTTTGCTTATATTGTGTTTGCTATAAAAATTCTATGCATTGTTATCTTTAATGCATCTTTAATTAAATTTTAAAACTGTTGATTTTAAATTAATTGTCGATTGCTCAATTTTGAGTCATTTTAACATATTTTGTTCTTAATGATGCCACAAATAACAGTTTTAATCGTTGACAATAGTTATGAAGACCGTCAGAGGTATGAAAGCTATCTGCTGCAATCGGAGCAGCGCTATACAATTTTGTCAGAATCAACCGGGAATGCTGCATTAGATTTATACGAAAGGTTTCATCCCAATCTAATTTTGATAGAGTACTTATTGCCAGATATGGATGGACTAGAATTTCTGGCAAAGTTAAAACAGCACTCATATATACCACCCGTAATTATGATAACTGGGTGTGGGAATGAAAATATTGCAGTACGAGCAATAAAAAGCGGTTTTCAAGATTATTTAGTTAAGGAACAAGTAACGGTAGAACTTTTAAACTCCACAATAAATTCTGCTGTCGAAACTGTTGTCTCAAATTCTCAAGAAGTCGGAAAAAATTTGTGTTGTAGCGACGAGCGTTTCCGTACTTCCGTAGAAAATATGTTGGATTGTTTTGGTATTTTCTCCAGCATTCGGGATGAAGCAGGTAATATCATAGATTTTCGCATTGATTATGTGAATGCCGCAGCTTGTGAATGCAATCAAATGACTAAGGAGCAGCAGTTAGGTAAAAAGTTATGCGAAATTTTTCCCTCTCATCGCACCACGGGTTTATTTGAGGAATATTGTCAAGTTGTAGAAACCAGCAAGCCTTTAGTTAAAGAATCTTCGATCTATACAGATGTTTTTGGTAAGCAGGAATTAACCAAAGCTTTTGATATTCGCGCTGCGAAATTAGGAGATGGATTTGTTGCTTCTTGGAGGGATGTTACCGAAAAAAAGCAATCAGAAAAAAAGTTACAAGATTCGGAGCAATTACTCGAACGCATTGCCGATACGACACCGGGGTTTTTATATGTTTATGATTTGGTAGAGCAGCAAAATGTCTATATAAATCGTCATATTGGGGAAGTGCTGGGTTATTCAGTTGAACAAATCCAAAATATGGGTAGCAATGCATTACCGCAGTTGATGCATCCCGATGATTTAGCAAAACTTCCTAGTCTTTTGCAAAGATTTGACACTGCAAAGGATGACGATATTTTCCAAACTGAATATCGATTGCGACACGCAAATGGTGAATGGCGATGGTTTTATAGTCGAGATGGGGTATTTCATCGGAATTCTAACGGTTCTCCTCGTCAGTTAATTGGTACGGCATTAGAAATTACAAATCTCAAACAAATTCAAGAAGAATTACGTTCGAGCAACAAGCGATTTCAACTAGCATCTCATGCCGTTGACTCTGTAATTTACGATTGGGATATTACTGTTAATAGCATTATTAGAACCGAAGGTATAACTTTTATTTTGGGCTACTCTTTAGAAGAAATAGAACCAACTATTGAATGGTGGATGCAGTTAGTACATCCTGAAGATAAAAATAATTTATTCCAACCTTTACAAGCTGTTCTTGCAGATGGAGAATACTATACTTTCGAGTATCGCGTGCGTCATAAAAATGGTCAATATTGCTACGTACTCGATCGAGGCTCCGTTGTGCGTAATGCTGAATCTCATGCGGTGCGGGTAGTTGGTTCGATTACAGATATCACCCTTCGCAAACAAGCTGAAGCTGCATTACGTGAAAGTGAAGCTAAGTATAAGCGGATTATAGAATCTAATATTATTGGTATTTATTTTGGTGACTTCACCGGCAAAATTTTTGAAGCCAACGATTCTTTTCTGCAAACCTTTGGCTACACTCGCGAAGAATTAGAAAATGGTTCTTTGTATTGGAATCGGATGACTTCAGCAGAATATTCCGAACTTGATGAGCAAAAAATTCAAGAAATACAGAATTATGGAGTTTGCAAGCCTTTCGAGAAAGAGTATTTCCATAAAGATGGAACTCGCATTCCTATTTTATTAGCAATTGCTTCCATTGAAGATAGAGAAACAGAAGGCTACAGCGTTTGTTTAGTTTTAGATATCAGCAAGCGCAAACAAGCCCAATTAGAATTACGTGAAAGCGAACAATCCTATCGGTTTTTATCCGAATCAATACCGCAAATAGTTTGGAGTTGCAACCCACAAGGAGAATGCGAATATATCAGTCAGCGTTGGGTTGAATATACCGGAAAAGCAATTGAAGAAGCAAAAAGTTTTGGCTGGTTAAATGTTGTACATCCAGAAGATGCTGAATCTGTCACACATATATGGCAGCAATCGCTAACAAATGGCGAGCTTTACGAAGCGGAAATGCGCTATCGTCGCAGCGACGGGATATATCGCTGGTTTTTAGTGCGAGCGTTGCCCATGAAAGACGAGCAAGGGCAAGTTCTAAAATGGTTTGGCACCAGTACCGATATTCACGAGCGAAAACAAATAGAAGCCATAAATAGCGATATTTTACAACGCGAACAAACTGCCCGTACAGAAGCAGAAACAGCCAATAAAGCCAAAGACGAATTTGTCGCAATGGTATCCCACGATTTGCGATCGCCATTAAATTCAATTCTCGGTTGGGCGAAACTGCTACGAACTCGTAACTTTGATGAAACCGCCACCAATCGCGCCTTAGAAACTATCGAACGTAATGCCAAATCCCAAGCAAAACTTCTCGAAGACTTATTAGATACGTCTCGAATCCTTCAAGGAACTATTCAGCTTGATATAACTCGAATTAATATCGTTAAGACAGTGGAGGCGGCGGTTGATAACGCACATCCTGTAGCAGATGTCAAGTCAATTTATATAGAGTCTATTATTGATAATTCGCTTCCATTAATACAAGGCGACTCAAACCGCTTGCAGCAGGTATTAGGAAATTTACTATCTAACGCGATTAAGTTTACATCACCAGAGGGGCGAATTCGGGTGGAATTGTCTTTGGAAGAAATGAGAGGACAAATAAAGGGAGAAGAGGGATTAACTTTTTCTACTTCTCCTATTTTGAATTCTTCTAGATATGCTCGGATTACGGTTAGCGATACGGGAATCGGTATTGATCCAGATTTTTTGCCGTATGTTTTTGAACGGTACCGTCAAGCAGAAGGAACTAGAAAAAAAGGTGGATTAGGATTGGGCTTGGCAATTAGCCGTCATATTGTCCAACTCCACGGGGGTATTATTGAAGTTTCCAGTGGTGGCGAAGGGAAGGGAAGTAGTTTTACGATTAAATTGCCGATTTGATGGGGATGGGGGGATGGGGAGATGGGGGGACAAGGGGACAAGGAGACAAGGAGATTAAAATAATTTTAACTTTGACCTTTGACATGCAGACCTTTCTTCCTAACTCCGCGCCTCCTAACTATTCCCAATGCCCAATGCCCAATGCCCAATTCCATCATTCCCACTCAATAGTTCCAGGTGGCTTGGATGTAATATCAAAGACTACTCTGTTTACGCCTTTGACTTCATTTACAATCCGATTGGAAATGACTTCGAGTATGTCGTAAGGTACCCGCGCCCAATCTGCTGTCATCCCGTCTTCGCTGGTAACTATACGTAAAACTATGGGGTAAGCATAGGTTCTCTGGTCGCCCATTACACCTACACTGCGAACTGGTAGCAATACTGCGAAAGCCTGCCAGTATTCGCTATACAGGTTATTACGATTAATTTCTTGACGGACAATTAAGTCGGCATCTCGTAAAATATTTAACCGTCCTGCTGTAACTTCCCCAATAATGCGAATTGCTAAACCCGGCCCTGGAAAAGGTTGACGCTGAACAATTTCTTGGGGTAAACCAACGCAACGTCCGACTTTACGAACTTCGTCTTTGAAAAGCTTACGCAAAGGTTCTATCAATTTAAAACGTAAGTCTTTGGGTAAACCACCAACATTGTGATGACTTTTAATTTTGACTGCTACTCGTTCTCCGGTTTGGGGATCGACGTTGGTATCTGCGGATTCGATTACGTCGGGATATAAGGTTCCTTGGGCTAGATAATCAAAAGGACCGAGTTGTTTTGAAGTCTCTTCAAATGCTTTGATAAACTCGTGTCCAATAATACGCCGCTTTTCTTCTGGATCGGTGACTCCACTCAAGGCTCCAATAAAGTGCTCGCGAGCGTTTACGTACTCGACAGGAATGTGAAACTGTTCTGAGAATAATTTGACCAAACGTTCTGGCTCCAGTTTCCGCATAAAGCCTTGGTCAATAAAAACACAAGTTAACTGATCTCCGATTGCTTTATGCAGCAAAAATGCCAAAGTCGAAGAATCAACTCCTCCGCTAAGAGCTAACAACACTTTCTTGCTGCCAACTTTAGCGCGAATTTCCCGAATCGCTTCTTCTACAAAAGCATCGGTTGTCCAAGTCGGTTCGCTTTTACAGATTTCATAAACAAAGTTACGGATTAACGATAATCCACCGACAGAATGCACTACCTCTGGATGAAACTGTACTCCATAAAGTTTCTTTTCGGGATTGGCGATCGCCGCGCAAGGAGTATTGGCAGTATGAGCTAGTAGTTCAAACCCGGAAGGCATTTTCAGTACCGAGTCTCCATGACTCATCCACATCGTGGTACCATCTTCGACGTTGGTAAGTAAATTTGTCGCATCGTCAATATGCAAAGCAGCCTTACCATACTCGCCTCGATCGGACTTTTTAACTTCTCCGCCGAGTTGCTGCACCATTAGCTGCATACCGTAGCATACACCCAGAATGGGGATTCCTAAATTCCAAATTTCGGGGTCGCAATGGGGAGCTTTCGCATCATAAACCGAACTCGGACCACCTGAAAGAATGATTCCTTTGGGGTTTAGCTGACGAAGTTGCTCGGCTGTAGTTCGATAAGGAAGAACTTCCGAGTAAACTTGAGTTTCGCGGATTCTACGAGCGATAAGTTCGGAATATTGAGAACCAAAGTCAAGAATCGCAATCATTTGACGGTTAAGTTGTCTTTTAGATTCTACTTTTTGAGCTTGAGGAGCATCTTTGGTTAGTAGAGTCACCGCTGTTTTCATAATGGGGGGGGGAAAGTGTGAGAGTAAGGATTTACGATAGCTTCCGATGCAGGCTAAATACCACAAAGGCTAGCTGTATCCAGCAGATTTATTTAACAACTTTCACTTCAAGCGCAATTTCTATATATGCACCTGCTGGGCTTCTTATATCTGTTAATGGTATTAAGATTAAAAAGTTACCTTAAACTGACTTGAAAAAGATATATTTATTGATATGAATTTCTTATGTTTATTTTTATAAACTTACCACAAGTTAGTCAATATGCGTAAAAGTGAGTTGTTTTTTTTTACAAAGACTTCAAATTTTTAAGTTTCCGAGATGCTTGCATTATCCAGTGACAAATTAGCTTTCGACCGAAATCAATCAAAAAATAGGTTTAAACGAGATAAAGAACACGATCGCTTCCATAAGACACTTCAGGTAATATATCAACCCAGGGGAGGGGTATTATCTCTGGTGTAAATATAAATATAATATATAACTCGAAATTTTATACTTGCCTAGATAATTTTATTTTTTTTACACCTTGGCTTCTGTGAGTAAGTTTTGCATAGCTTCCATAGAAAGCCCTTGCTCGATATATTGAGGAGATTCAGGATTAAATGGGCCTTTCAAACGGTCGATACTAATAATATTTGCTTGTTGAGGTATGACTGGAACGTCCGGATCGAAAGCAGTCGGACGCATCAAAGAGCTAGAAAATCCTTTAAAAATAGCAACTTCATCTCGTTCGCCATCAACTTCCACCGTCACCAACAAGACTTCTTGAGGACGTTTGACAGTATATTGCTCCAGTCGTTTATTAATTAAATTTGTCATTAAAAATTGGTAATTGGTAATTGGTAATTGGTAATTGGGGATGGGGCATGGGGCATAGGTTAAAGGTTAAAGGTTAAAGGTTAAAGGTTTATAATTCTCTGTGTCCCCTTGTTTCCCCCTCTCCTTGTCCCCCATCTCCCAATCTCTCTTACTGCGGTGCGGCTGTACGCCCTTGTTTGCCGAGCTTAACGACAACGAAGTAACTCAGGCACAGAACGTAGAAAATTAAACCAATAATACCTACAAAGCCTAACTGTCCATTGTTGCTGTTGGGACTAAAATACTCTTTAAATAACAATGGGGCTTCTAACCATACTTTGCAATAAGCAGTCTGGAGAGCAGTTTCAGAAAAAGCACAGCTTAAGAAAGGAATGGTTAGGAGTGCGCCAAAAGCACAATAAATGCTTGTAGCCCATCTCCAAGAAGTAAAAACAAACTTCAAGGCTCCATCAGAACCGTATTCAATTTCATCGTTCAAGTCTGCCCAAAACCATAATGAAATTGGAATTAAGATACGCCCCATTAACGATGAAATGAAACTTACCCCAAAACCGCCAATCATCAAGAAAACCGTAATCATTAATAAACTTGAGACTCGCCAGTAAATACTTAATAGACGCTGGATTCCATCAGCTTTTTGAACAAATGCCCAAATAAGTAAAACTAAGGGAATCAAGACGGTAAACAAAACCGCCAAACGATAGTCCATCCAAACTAACGAGCGAAACCAAACATCATTATTACCCATAGTTTTTCCTATATATAATCAAAAACTTTAACTAAGAAAGCCTGAATTTGAAAGTAAAGTCTCTCAATATTTATATCCGAATATTAAAATATATTAAAATAGGACTTACACATTACCCTCTTTTATTTAAGAGCGGCTTCTGTGTAAGTCCCAGTTTAAAACGGTTTGTCTGGGATGAAATCCCCCGCTTGCAACCTCGTGAGAGATAAACATTCCAGGATAAACCTGTGATTAGAATTAGATTCTAAAATGAATGTGAGCTTAAAAACGATTATCTCAAACACGGAAGATAGGTTAAAGCATTAATTAATTGCTTGCGTGGAAAAACAGACATTGCTTTGCGACGAACTTGATTTTTAGTCGTCGTAAACTTTACACTCATCAGCATCAGGGTTTTCGTCGCAGTACTTTTCTAAAGAATTTTTGGGCTTTGATTCGCGCTGGTGAGAAGCTTCGGCTTGTAATTCTTCTACTGCATCCCAAGCAGCAGCACACTCAGCGGAGTTATTACCTGAAGTATCGCAAACGGTGCGAGCTTCCTGAAGTTCTTCCTGAATTTTGTCTTTGATGTCGCTCATAGTTTTTGTTGTGTTAATTGTTCTTAATACAAGTATAGAAAAAGTTCGGCACAAACTGTTTGACAGTTTTAACCATTCTAACCACTCACAGCCGTTATCTATGGTGATGTAATAGAACGGCACTATCAACATACAGCAAATATTCTGGCGTACAGAGCCTTCAACCTAAACTTTTAAGATTTTTAGTCTAGTTTCGATTAACATCTATAGAAACAAGTATTAGAGTGGGATAACTACCGCTTTCTGGGATTGACTCATGCTAGGTAAATAGAACGATAGAGATATTCAACTACTTTTAGACGTGAATAATGGTTTCGAGCATATAAAAGTAAAAAGTATTAGCTTTCTTCGCATAAAAATATAAAAAGTAATTTATGGCAGACAAAATGCAGTGGAGCAACGCCTTATCAACCCGCCCTTCTCTAGAAGCAGCGATTTCTGAAGTCGTAGAACAAGCTGTAGGGAAGTTATCGCACAAAGCAAGTTTAGGAATCGCGTTTATAAGCAGTGCTTTTACCAGCGAGTATTCCCGGTTTTTACCTTTACTCGCACAGCAATTAGATGTGCCCGTACTAATTGGCTGTAGTGGTGGCGGTGTAATCGGTACAATTCGTGATGGAGAAGCTCAAGAGTTTGAAGACGAACCAGCTTTATCGTTGACTTTAGCTTATTTGCCAGAAGTAAATATTCATCCCTTTCACGTACTTGCTGAAGAGTTACCCGATTTAGATAGTTCTCCTAATGCTTGGGTGGATTTGATTCAGGTACCGCCAGAGGGTACACCCCAATTTATTTTGCTTTCGGGTAGCGTAGCAAGCGGTATCAACGACTTATTAAAAGGTTTGGACTTTGCCTATCCCGGTTCCGTTACCGTAGGGGGACAAGCAAGCGGTGGAATGGCAAATCGTATAGCCTTGTTTTGTAACGACGAGCTTCATACAGAAGGTACCGTAGGAATAGCATTAACCGGCAATATCACCTTAGATACAATCGTTGCTCAAGGTTGTCGTCCAATTGGTACACCACATCAAATCAGTAAGTGCGATCGCAACATCATTTTAGAAATTGAAGAACAGGTGCCGTTGATTTTATTGCGGGATTTGATTGCTAGTTTAAATGACGAAGAAAAAATCCTGGCTCAAAACTCATTATTCGTCGGTGTAGCGATGAGTGAATTTAAACAAGATTTGCAGCAAGGAGACTTCTTAATCCGTAACATCCTCGGAGTTGATCCAGCAGCAGGGGCGATCGCCGTTGGAGACTACCTGCGTCCCGGACAGCGCCTACAATTCCACCTCCGCGATGCTCAAACTTCCGCTCAAGATTTAGAATTTTTACTCAACAAATATCAACAAGCACAAGCGAGTAAATCATCTCCCGTAGGTGCTTTAATGTTTTCCTGCTTGGGTAGAGGTGAAGGACTTTATAGAAAACCAAACTTTGATTCCCAATTATTCCAACGGTACGTCAAAGACATACCTTTAGGAGGATTCTTCTGCAACGGTGAAATTGGCCCCGTAGGTGACAGTACCTTTGTCCACGGCTTTACCTCCGTTTTCGCGATTTGTCGGCAATCAGTGAGCAGTGAGCAGTGAGCAGTGAGCAGTGAGCAGTGAACAGTGAACAGTGAACAGTGAGCAGTGAACAGTGAGCAGTTAACAGTTAACAGTGAGCAGTTAACAGTGAGCAGTGAGCAGTTAACAGTGAGCAGTGAGCAGTTAGCAGTTAGAAGATTTTGGATTTTGGATAAAAATTCTACCCCTTCTACCCCCTCTACCCCCTCTACCCCCTCTCTTCCCTAAAGTAACAAAGTTGAATGATTATCAATAAAAGTCCGATGCCCATCGGGAGTCATGGCGCTGTATTTCTCGAAATGTTGGCGTACTTTTTCGGGAAATTCGGGATATTCAAGCAATGCATCTCCAGCAGCTATATTTGCCCAGAAGCTTCGTAATGTCGGTGCTAGTTCTTCTGCTTTGTCTTGGGGAAGATTTAGTGGAGGTAAAGTTAGCAATTTGACTATGAACGGAAAGCTGCGATCGCACATCCATTTATGGGAACTTTGCTGTAAGTCGGGGAAGTTAGAAACAGATTCTACTTTACGAGATGATATTTGTAACTTACTTTCTCCGCAATTATCCTGACGATATTCTAATATTCTGTAGGGATGTGGATAACTAACTAAAGAACCTGTAGTAATATCGTATACATTATCCTGGCAAGCTATATCCTGAATATGTAGGTGCCCGGTAAAGACTAACTGAACTTTGTAGCGTCGAAGAATTTGTAATAGCTCCGGTGCATTATCTAACATATAGCGGCTTGCCATCGGATGACGCGCTTGATTTGGCAAATGCTCGACTACATTATGATGAACCATCACCAGAATTAATTCATCGTTCGCTGCTGCTAAAACCTCTTCTAACCAGCGTAACTGCTCGTTATCCAAATGGCCTATCTGATTACCTTGCTCATCAAAGTTATTAGAATTAAGAGCAATTAACCTAACATTGGGTAGCAATTCACAGGTATAGTAAAGCTGTGAACTATCTTCATAGCCAAATTTACGGTAAAACCCAGGAAAATCCTTAAAAGCAATCGATTGCTCGTTAGCATTTAGAACCGGAACATCATGATTGCCAGGAATAACATAAGTAGGAAAAGGTAGTTTTGCCAAACGTTCTTGCAACCAAGTATGATTTTCTGGTTCGCCGTGTTGAGTTAAATCTCCTGGTAGTAAAAGAAAATCTAAATCTAATTGTGTCAAATGTTCTAAAACACTTTCAAAAGCCGGGATACTGACTTCCACTAGATGAAAGCGACTCGGATGATCCCAGATAGTATGGGGAAGTGCAACGTGTAAATCGCTGGCGATCGCAAAACGAAAATTTAGACTCATTGAAGTAAATGAATATGATACAAGGATGTAAAAAACTTCTTTTGAACTAGAGTATAACGTTTGAAAGCGAATGAAGCATAAGAATATTATTGGTTTAATATTTGTAAATATTTAGCGAAAAGGTGAGAGAGTTAGGAGTTAGGAGTTAGGAGTTAAGAGTTAAGAATTAGCAGTTAAGAGTTTTGAATATTAATAACTGATTACTGTTCACTGCTCACTGCTCACTGTTCACTGATAACTGTTCACTGTTTATGAATCGCGTTCGAGTTCGTCAGCACGTTAATCCTTTAGGAATAAGATATCAAGCACCAATCGATCCAATTGATTGGGAAAATATTTATGTCGATCCAAATCAACCTTTACTTTTAGATATTGGTTGTGCGAGGGGTCAATTTTTAATAGAAATGGCGCAGTTAGAACCCAACTGTAATTTTCTGGGTTTAGGAATTCGCGAACCTTTGGTGGAAGCAGCTAATAAAATACGCTCAGAATTAGGATTAACAAATTTACACTATATATTTTGTAATGCGAATACTTCATTAAAGCCGATTTTATCTTCCTTACCACAAGGAATTTTACAGCGAGTGACAATTCAATTTCCAGATCCTTGGTTTAAGAATCGTCACGCAAAAAGGCGCGTTGCACAACCGGAATTAGTGGCAGAATTAGCAGATTATCTTGCACCAGGGGGAACGGTATTTTTACAATCGGACGTTAAATTTGTCGAGATAGAGATGTGCGAACGTTTTGAAGAGAACTCCGATTTTCACAGACAAAGCAAAGAATGGTTAGCAGAAAATCCCTTACCAGTTGCAACTGAAAGGGAATTATTTACTCTACAAAAGAACGAACCCGTTTATCGTGCGGTGTTTGAAAGAGTTAGGGATTAGATTTTAGATTTTGGATTGGGAAGCGCGGAGGCGCGGAGGCGCGGAATTAAAATAATATCGTGATTTTACAATTTGAAAATGTAGAACAAGCTTACGATTTTTTAAGCATAGTAATCAAGATTTTTGGGAATTATTTATTGAATTAGATTCGCACTTTGAAACCATTGCTTCTAAGGGTGAAGAAAGACTTGCTAGAAGCCTTGCCTAGTCTGATTTATCAGACGAAGGTTTTTTCGCGGGGGGAATTCCCAACCAAGGTGCTAGGAGAGGCTAATCCCTAGCCACAGCCTTCTTCTCGATATATAGAATAATTTCCCGAATATTGCCGATTACAATACGATTACGATGCGCTGTTTAGTTAAGGTAGCTCACGCCGCCGGAGCTTTTTCCATCGCAGATGAAGCACTTACGTAAATTGGCTGGGATGGAAGAGCCGTAAAATATGTTTGGAAATACTTTTTGAAGAAGACATCATAATAATTTTTTGGTGATGTTTTTATCAATTATCAATAAATATAAATTTGTCAAGTATCAATGGTTTATTTTTATTGTGAATTACGTGATATAAAGATGAATTTTTAGCTTAGGGATAGTTAAATTTAACTCGGTAGAGAAAAATAGTCTTGTAAGCTACAGCAAGTTATAAATATTTGTCAGCATCTAATTTAAAGCAAAAGATTAAAAGTGAGTAAATCACTGTATTTTGGGGTGAATTTGTGCGAGATTAGACTTACATAGATACTCTGATACTAAAAAAATTAACCTCATGGATTCTTTATTTATCAACTCGTTACTTGAAGATTTGAAAAACCCGGATGAGGTAGTGCGTGAAGAAGCAACTCGCAAATTGTGGCGCTTATGGTTTCAGCAAAAGGGAGTTTACGGGTTAGAAAAAATCGAAGCCAGTCAAAAGTTATTAGATGCAGGTGAAATTACCGCAGCTGAAGAAATGCTGACGCGATTGATTGAAGCACAACCCGACTTTGCCGAAGCTTGGAATCGTCGTGCATTTCTGTATTACACCAATAGCGAGTACGAAAAGTCTTTAGCCGATACCCAAGTAGCAATAGAACTTAATCCGCTACATTTCGGCGCACTTCACGGTATGGGCTTGTGTTATGCAGCTTTAGGAGAGTACGCCAGAGCTATCAATTCTTTTCAACGTGCTTTACAAATTCAGCCTTATTCTTTAATAAATCAGAAGTTGATTTTGGAATGTACGCTGAGAATCAGTTAAAAGCGTTTATCTCAAAATACCGCGTATCTATTAAGGAATTGTTTACAGCAGATGGTAGAAATCTGCTGTTAATGTAATTAGCTAATGGATTGGTTAAAGCTTCGTTTCAGCCAATATTAGTTAAGCATAGAAACCGGGTTTATGCAGGGCTTAATGAGATTGGTGCAAGATGCCAAATGTATCTAAACAGTCACTCCCTCCAATTCCTCATCCGTCACCTCATACAATTCGCGTAACTTCTGCAACTTCTCTTCGCTAGCATCCCAGAAACCTCTTCCGTGGGCTTCCAACATTCTTGACACAATATTTTTAAAGGCTTCTGGATTAGCTTTTCTCAATTTTTCCGCCATTTCATCATCTAAAGCATAAGTATCGGCTGCTTGTTCGTATACCCACTCATCGGTAAAATCCGCAGTACCGCCCCAGCCAATCAAAGCTGTCATGCGTTGCGATACTTCAAACGCACCACCGCTACCTTGATTTACCATCGCTTCCGCCCATTTAGGATTTAATAACTTAGTGCGATATTCCATCCGCAATAAATCATCTAAGTCGCGGGGAGTAGTATCTTTAGAAAAACTTTCCACAAAGCTAGCTTTAACCTTCTTACCACCTTGTTTTTCCGCAGCTTTTTTCAAACCACCCGTATTTCCGTAATATTCTTGAATATCAGTCAAACCGTATTCTACCGAATCAATTTCTTGAACAATTTGACTGGTGCTTCCTAAAAGTTGATTTAACACTTCCGGGCGTGCTTGCCCTTTATCTTCTCTGCCGTAACTAAACACATTGCGACTTTGCCAAGTATTCGCTAACTCGTCGCCAGATTCCCAATTACCATCAACAACGCGATCGTTCACCAGCGAACCAAAATCACCCGCAGGATTAGAAAACAACCTTGCAGAAGTATTCTCAACACCTTTTTCTTTTAACTCTAAAGCGTGCTTGCGAATGAAATTTTGATCTAAAGGTTCATCTGCATCAGCAGCACGTTGAAACAAATCGTCCAACAACTCAATAATATTTACAAAACTATCGCGGAAAATCCCCGAAAGATTACCTAAAATATCAATCCGGGGATGTCCTACTTCAGAAGCAGGTTTTAACTCATAACGAACAATTCTTCCCGTACCTTCCTTGACGGGTTCCGCTCCCACTAACTCCAACAAAATCCCTAAAGATTCGCCCTTTGTCTTAATAGCATCCAATCCCCACAACATTACGGCAACCGTCTCCGGATATCTGCCATTTTCTTGTAAATTCTGCTCAATAATCTTCTTTGCAACCTCCCTTCCTCTTTCATAAGCCGCAGGAGAAGGCATTCTATAAGGATCTAAAGCATGAATATTTCTTCCCGTCGGTAACACACCAGCACCATCTCGTAACAAATCTCCCCCCGGCGCAGGTGGACTATACTCACCATTCAAACCCCTTAATAAATTCGTTAACTCATCCGTACTTTGCATTAATAAATCTTGAATTACTGTCTCTTCTTCCCCACGTTGCAAACCTCTCTCCAAACCTCTCTCCTGCAAGGAGAGAGGCTTTAAATTCTTTGAATTACTGGAATTCTCCCCATTCCCTCGTAGGGAAGGGGGCTGGGGGGTTAGGTTTTTCGTTGACTCCTCCCCAAAATAAGCATCCAAATAAGACTTCATCTCCTCCTGATTCGGAGCTTCCCCCAAAATATGTAAACCAGAAGAAAATAACCGATTTTCCAAAACCTGCAAATATTCGTACAACTTCACCAAATAATCATTAAAAGCATTTCGGCTAAACATTCCGATATTTTCAGGAGTGAATTCAATTCCCAACTTCTTCGCTTCCTCAAACGGGCAATCGGCATCCAAACCAGCATCAATAATCTTTTTGCAAATCCCTTCTTTAAGTACATAATTCTTAGAAGGATCTTCCCGATACTCCGCAATTAAATCCCGCAGTTCAGCCATCAATTTATACAAACCAGCACGTCCGTAAGGTGGTACGTTGTGAGAAATTAATACCCCATAACCGCGACGCTTCGCCAAAATCGACTCAGAAGGATTATTCGCGGCATAAATATATAGATTGGGCAAATCACCAAGTAAAATATCAGACCAAGAATAACCAGTATTGCCCAAAGGCGATCCGGGCAACCATTCCACAGTGCCATGCATTCCAAAATGAACCAGCGCATCCGCAGCAAACTCATTTTGTAACCACTTGTAATAAGCAGCATACTGGGGATGCGGCGTTAAATCTCGTTCAAACATCAACCGCATCGGGTCGCCTTGAATTCCCAAAGGTGGTTGAACACCGATCCAAACATTACCGAATTGAATACCGCCAACATGAAACTCATCTCCGTAGGTTTTGATACCGGAACCCGTCAGCGATTTCCACTGCTTTTCAACGCGGGTTGTTTGGAGGTATCCCAGCCATTTTTCCAAAGTTCTGACATTTACAGTATTTTCCGTGTGTAGAGACGCGATATATCGCGTCTCTACATTTTCGGGGTGCAATTCGTCTGCTTCTTTCACCAAACGAATCAACTCTTCCCCATCATCGGGCAATTCTCCAACGTCGTAACCTTGCTCTTTCAAAGCGTGGAGAAATTTCAATAAGCTGCGCGGTACATTTAATAAAGCAGCAGTCCCCGTCGCACCGTATCCGGGTGGAAAACCGTAGAGAATAACCGCAATTTTGCGCTCGGATACAGGTTTTTGTCTGAGATTAACCCAACTTTTTACCCTACCAATTAATCTTTGTACCCTTTCTGGTACCAAGTAAATATCTTCTCCCACCAAGCCGCCGAGAGCAACCGTGTCAATCGCTCCATCTAATTCCGGCAATGAGTATAAAACTACGCTTTGCAAACCGCCAATACCCTGACGAGTCCAGGAATGAATATCTTGAATTAATAAAGGTGCGGCGACAATATAAGGCACATTTTTAGCTGCGAGAATTCCCTTAGCAATATCAACTTGTCTTCCCGCTTCCATAGAACCTGCGGGGCCTCCCACCAAAGGAAACCCAATGGTAGAAACAATCGCATCAACTTTTCGGGCTTCCGGAGAAAGAGAAAGAGTTTCTTTATTACCTTGTTGCCTTTGTTGAGTTTCGTAATCCGTAGTCATCCAATCGCGGACGGCGACGTGTCCTTCTACACCGTTGATAAATATCGGTACGGGGATTAAACCAGCTTCTTCAAAGTGTTTAATTAATTGCGGAATATAAGGTTGTTTCGTAATGACGTGTTTTCTGTAGAGGAGAATTCCTACGGTTTGAGAGGGGGAAGAGTGGGGAGAGGGGGTAGAGGGGGTAGAAATTTTTTTATTTGTTCTTTTCTCGTACCATTCTAAATAAGCTTTGGGTGATTCAAAATAACCGTCATAATCGGGATGAAGCAATCCCATATTCGGAGTTTCTAAAGGTGCGGGAATATCGCCGACTTTTAAATCTAAATATTTTTCTGCTAAAGTCCAAAATAGTGAAGCGACATTTTCCGAACCACCAGCATTCCAATAACCGTAAATAATTAACCAGTTGCGTAAATCTTGTACTTTCTGTACTGGTACAAATTTTAATAGTTTGGGGCCTAATTTTAAAAAGCTAATATATCCAGCAAGTTTATCTTCTTCCCTTCCGTTGCTGAATTTATCCAAGATGAATTTTACAGGTTTGGGCATCCCCTTGGGTTTGTCACCAATTGCGAATGCACCGATTTTGTTGCAACTCATCAACTCCAAAGCTGACTCAAACACCAAGCGGATGGGAATATCATTTACTCGTTCCCTCAACCATACAACTTGATCGTAGTCGAATAGCAAGCTACCAAAAAACACATCAGCGTCTTGAAGTGCAGATTCGACTTCAGCCCGTTTGCTGCTGATATCGCGATCGCTAAATACCCGAATATCCAAATCGGAGCAGCGAGATACGGCCATATCACCGGCTTTGCGATACAAACCAGCATTGAAAGATTCAAACCCTGCAATCAAGACGATGCGCTTCATGTTGTAAAACCACTTCAGCAAATTATTCTATAACTTTAGCGAAGTTAAGCATTCAAAGGGAGTAGGCAGTAGGTGTATAGCTGTGTTTATTCTACCTAGTAACAACTGGTTCCTAGGTTCTACCTGGGAACCCATTACTTAAGGCTCTGCCTCCATTCCAATGCTCGGCTCTGCCTTTGCGAAGTGTATTCCCAGGTGGAACCTGGGAACAAGAAATCAGATATTAAGTATTAATTTCAAATTCAAAAATACAGATAAATATTAATAAATAAAAATTAAATTATACTTTTAAATACTGTTACATAGTATATTTTATTCTAGATAAAACAGTCTTTAGTCAGCTTTCAATTAGAGGATAATATAAAACACTAAATTCCAAGGGATTATTTTTTACAATAACAATCTAAAATATAGTTGCTTATAAGTAATCAAATTATCTTGACATCTACAATATTCAATGTTTTAAAAGTAATGTTTAATATTTTAGGTAACTAGATGAGATTTGGAATTGATATTGGACATAATTGTCCTCCCGACACTGGAGAAAAAAAAATAAAATACGAAGATAATTTAACATTAGATGTCGGAAATCGAGTTATAGGTAAATTAAAAGATTTAGGACATCAAGTTGTAAATTGTAAACCCGTAAAATCTTTTAGTGTAGGTAATTCTCTGCGTCAAAGATGCGGGAAAGCAAATGCAAGCAAAGTTGATATTTTTGTTTCCATACATTTTAATGCTTTTAACGGCTTTGCTAACGGTACCGAAATATTTTCTATTAGCGATACTGGTAAAAAAATATCCAAGTCAGTATTAGATGAAATTATTAAAATGGGATTTTTTAATCGCGGTGTGAAAAATGGTTCCCATTTATTTGTGTTGAAAAATACAAATATGCCTGCAATTTTAGTAGAATGTTGCTTTATTGATTCTGCAAAAGATATGAAGTTATTTAGTTCGGAATCAATGGCAAATGCTATTGTAAAAGGTTTGACAGGTAAATTACCTTCTACTCCCGTTGTTGCCGTACCCGATGAAACATCAAATCCTGATGTATCTGTAATTAGATTGCAAAAAACTTTGAATCGTCTCAGAATGACCGATTACAGCGGCAAACCTTTAGATGAAGATAATGAAATTGGGCAAGCAACAGCATCCGCAATTAGAAAATTTCAAGAAATAGTTGATATTCAACAAACAGGGATTATTGGTAACACTACATGGGCAGCAATTAATCAAGTTTTAGCAAAACCAGTAGTTAGAAAAAACCATGCTGGCGGTATAGTTATGAAATATTTACAATACCGTATGGGTGCTGAAGTTGACGGTATATATGGCTTATACACAGAAGCTGCAATTCAACAATTTCAAAGATCAAATGGTTTGTATGCTGATGGCATTGTTGGTAATTTAACTTGGCGGAAATTGATTGGATAGGAGTTAGTTGTTAGTT
>JBARZF010000581.1:0-19724 GCA_049649675.1 Rivularia sp. (in: cyanobacteria)
GGTCTTTTTGCAAAAGCTCTGTAGCTCGATTTAAGTTTTCTAACTGTCGTTTTAAAGCTTGCTGCCAAATACTCAAACGATAATACTGGTCTTTTAAAGTTTCTTGCAAACTGCAAGTTGTCCAAACTACTCCCCAAGGTAATTCTTCCAAAACATCAGCTAAACTGGCTGTGGGATCAATGCATATTCCCTGAATATTTGCCACTAATTCGCCATCTGCTTCATCAATATCGGGGTCTAACACGCGAAACATATGCTCTAGCAACATATCCTTATCAACTGCTTCCGGGTCTTGTAGGCTAGTTTCTGTTACTGCTTCTTCCTTACCATAAATAAAACTATCATCTTCTATATCCTGTGGTGAATCGTCTTCGTCTTGTGTGGAGCGTTTAATTTGAATGCGAAGGGAGGTAATTTCTGCTTGTAAGCGCATTGATTGACGACGTAACCCACCAACTACCGCTTGAAATTCATTGTAAGCTTCTGCGAGATTTGCTTCTAGCGGTGCAATACTTTCCCGTGCAGCAGAAATTGAGAAGCGTATTCCTTGCAACTGTCCGAGTAAATCATCGACATCGCTTTGGCAAATTTCTGTAGGTGGAGAGTTTCTCATGAATTTATCCTTACAGCACCAGGTTGTTGGGCAATTTTATAGTAAGGAGAACTGTACAAACCATAAGCAAGACCCAAGGGATTATTATACTTCTCTAGAAAATATCGCCGAGTTTCACATAATGCTTCACCAATCATCATTTTTTGATTGATAAAGTATTTATAAAATTGTTGAGCGAAAGCCGCTGCAAATAAATCTGGTACGGGACAAGCAGTAGCAATGACAGCCGCAGCACCACGCTGAATAAATTCTTTGGGTAAATTAAAAGTCTTTCTTAAATCATCAAAACCTCCCGCAGATTGACAAGCATTGAGAAAAATCAAAGGCTGACATTGAAAACTACCACTTACATCTAGGAAATTATATGTTTCTAACTCTATTTCTCCTGCACTACTATCGCCTTCAATAATAGAAATAACTAAAGCATCAATTTCATCTTCGTACTGTTTACAAGCACGACAGTGACAAGCAAAATGTAATATATTATGTTGAGTTTGATAAAGATGTTTGAGAAAAGATATGCCATTCTTTATTGGCTTTTCTTTAGATAATTCTAATAAATAAAATTTACCTTTAGTGCTTCTAACTATTCTTTCTATTTCTGGTCTTTCATGTTTATGAGCTTGCAAAAGTTTGTGGTGTAAACAAAAAAGCATATCCAAAGGTGATAATTGCTCAGAAAGAAAATCAGATTGTTTTAAATTTAGTCTGCGAGCAACTGGATAATTAAAACCCCAAATTTTATCCAAACTTATTTGTTCTGTATCTCCCTCGTAAAGTATCTCCCAAGGGAAAGTTACTTGCTCGGAGATAAATATAGGAGCTAATTTATTAGATAACTGAGAATACTGATATGTAGTTTTCTGAGCATCATCATTAAAGAATTTTTGATAAGCACGTCTTCCCCACACAGCTAATTCCATCAAGTATTGCTGGCATTCTTCTGGTGATAATTGCAACTGCTTAGTTTTATTAATCGTTTTTTCTATATCGTAAAAACAATTTAAAATACCTTTAGTAAAATTTTGCAATTCTGATTCTGTAGCAGTTCTAGAAAAATCTTTAATATTAATCCGATATGCTTTTTCTGTTACCAAAATTTCTAACGGAAAAAATTGGTTTTGAATCGGAATCGAACTACTAATACCTCCCATTTTTATTTACCTCCATTATTCTCGATAGTAAGCGAGAACATTAGGCTATGAATTGGTATTTCTCCATCCATAAAGGAAACCTGTACTAAAGCCGAATTGTTGACCATTTCTGGTGGTGCGACTAAAGTAAACCAACCTAAATAATTACCGTTGGGAGCCAAATTCATTTCAATTGGGGAATCTGGAGTTACCTGTAAACCCATAGTTTTGACATGAACCTGTAAATTTTCAAAAGTTAGGTTTTCCGCAACTTCAATCACTCGTTCTTGATGCCATACTGGGGGAGTACGACGCAAGCTGAGACGGAAGCGAATGGGAACATTTGGGGATAATGGATCTTCAATTTCTCGACCAATAGGTTCCACCACCGCATAACCTTTACCTTCCACTGGTAAGTAAGGACGTGCCATTGGGTCGCCAAATAGTACGTAGGCTAACCAGTCAAGGGAATCGGGAGCAACCGCACGAGCTAACTGACGGCTAGTATAAAAAGCTTCCCCTAATGATGCACCAGCCCATAAACTATTGTAAAAACTACTAATAAAAGCTGCTTCTACAGATGGTTCCACAGCCCAGAGGGAACCGGTAAAGCCGCTACATCCAGCGCTGATAAAGGCTGATGCCCAAGTTTGTTCTAATTCCGTCAATTCTGGAGTATCGGTTTTCACGTAACTCAAGGTGACAAATGGACGATTGCGTCGCAAGTTTAACTTTGCTGGTCGTATTTTAGTTTCTATATCTTCTGCATCACTGGGATTATCTAATCTTACGGGGGCATTATGCAGGTCAGCAATATCTTCTGAGTGGCTGTAACGAATTAAATGCAGTCCCCGCATAGCTTGAGTAGAATCATGCAATACTCCTTCTGGTAAAGGCTGGGGTGGAGGTGCGCCAGGTGGTTGGAGTAAAGTTGCCCAAAGTTCTGGTTGTTCGACATTGGCGTAGTGAGCGACGTTAACCGCACCCACAGGAAACTCATAAGGTCTGGTGTCGTTTAATTCAGATAACCAACGTCCGATGATAAAGCGTTCCGCTAAAAATTTTTGACCGTCGTGTAATAATTCCCAGGGTATTGAAGTATCTTGGTTGGTAAGAATTAAAATTTTAAAAGTCGAATTGCGGGGTATTAAGCTGCGAATATCACCTTGTAGTTCTGTAGGGAAGAGGTGGTTAAATAGGTATTGACAAAGGGAAATTAAGCGAAATTTTCTATCTTGCGATAAACTACCGGATATGTTTTCGAGTGTAGTTGCTAGTAATCCCCCCACCTGTTCTATCCAACTGCTTGAAAGTGAGCTTGATGTATAAATGTTATTACCAGGAAATAATGAAGGGAGACAGAAGCTTTTGATTTGGTATTGGAATTTGTAGGTGGAGTTGGCTTCGTTCTCAATTGCTTGGATGCGGAGGATAAAATCTGGTTGGGAAACGGGACGGGGTTGGTTTGTGATGCGTTGAGGAGTGAAGCTTGCTTCGTCAATATCGGCGACTTGTACTTGTGTTTCTAAAGTTGTCTCGAAGGTGTCGCCTCGGTAGAGTTCGGCCGAAATAGTAGCGGAACCGGGGCGAAGGGCGGTGAGGCGGAAGCAGGCGGTTTGGGTTTCTTGGGCTATATCGGGGTCGAGCGGTAGGCTGGCGGTGTTGTCACCGTTGAGTATGAAGCCTGGAGCTTTGAGGATGATGTTTAGTTCGTTGGCGATCGCATCATTTTGTGGGATTTGAAGAAAATAACCGTCTCCTGTTTTTGAAGCTTGCTTTAGGTTAACTGCAATTTCTATTTCCTCTCCAATATTTATATTTTCCAGACAATTTAGTAAAACAGAATAAATAATAAAATCAATAGCTCTTTCTATTCTTAAACGGGATTCACTTATTACATTATCTAGCCGAATAGTTCGATGGGAGTTGGCTTCTTCTAAGTTTATCTGGCAATGTTCATAAAGATAGCTAGCATTTACCAGCCTTTCCATAACAGTTGAGTATTCATTTGGAAATTCTTCTTGCTTGTGAATTTTCAAAGCATCTTTGTAGTAGAGAATTGCATACTCAATAGTATCTAATGCCTCTATGGTAGTTAAGCTATCATCTTGTATTTTTTGAATGTATGCATTACCAATATTTTTACATATACTTGCCCATTCAGAAGGAAATGTTTCACGATTATAAACTTTTAGGGCGGATTGATAGTAAGTAATAGCTGTTTCGACATTACTCGTTTTATCTCCTAATAGTCTTTGAAGGTAACTATTCCCCAAATTCTTGTGTATCATCGCCCAATAATAAGGGAGAGCTTCATGAGTGTAAACAGTCAACGTATTTTTGAAAGCAACAATTGCCTGCTCTAAATTTTCTGCTCGCTCTCCTTTAATTCTATTATTGTAGGCAAGTCCGAGATTATTATGTGTTATGGCCCATTTTTGAGGAAAAGCTTCGCGAGTGTAGACTATCAAAGCTTGATTATAAAATGCAATTGCAATTTCGATATTTTCTGCCTTCTCTCCCCGAATTCTATTACTATAGGCATCTCCTAAATTATTTTGCGTTTTGCCCCAATTTTGGGGAAAAGCTTCGTAAGTATACACTGTCAAAGACTGATTATAAAATTCGATTGCAATTTCGATATTTTCTGCTTTCTCTCCCCGAATTCTGTTACTGTAAGCATTCCCTAAACCGTTTTGAATTTTTGCCCAGTATTCAGGAAAATCTTCGCGAGTGCAAACTGTTAATGCTGAATTGTAGGCATTTATAGCATTTTCTAAATTGTCTGCTCTATTGCCCTTTATTCGTTCGGAATAAGCATTACCTAAAGATAAAAGCGATAATACTTTGCCATCTCCATAATCTATTTCTTCTGCGATAACTAGTGATTTTTGATAATATTCTATCGCTTTATAAAATTCACCGGAAGCATTATAAGCATCTCCCAAAGCATTGATTACATCTACTCTTTCTTTGGTATTTACATATTGATGCCAAAGTCTAGCTAAATCTCTTACTTGCACTTCCCATTCAGGATTTACTTTATATATCCTTCTAGGACGCGGCCTATTTTCTATTTTCTTGTAATAATGAGTAACTGCGTTGTTATTTTCAAGGAATTTAATTGCACTATAAAATACAGTATCAGAAAGCCGCAAATCTGGGTATTGATTTTTTAAACGTTGAATTAATTCATTGCTATGAGAATCCCCTTGTGATAAAGCAGCTAAAATATAGCAAACTGCCAATTCTTGACACAGATAAGTAGGAGGAATATTTTCAAAAAAATTATTTATATCTTCTATCTTAGAGAAAGCGATATACTCTCTTTTATTTTGATTTTTCTGACTATAATATTCATATAATATTTCTTTTCGCTTTTCTAAATCATTACTTGATCTGCGCTTTATATAGTCCTGCCACAATCTAGCTAAATCCTGGGCTTTAGTTTGCCATTCTGGTGAAACTTGGTATATTCGTCTAGGACGACCTCGACCTTCAAGCTTCTTCCAATAACCAGTAATTGCCTTCTGGTCTTCCAAAAACTTAATGGCACTGTAAAGTACAGTATCAGAAAGCCGATAACTTGGATATTCCGCTTCAAGTTTTTGTATTAATTCAGTACCATATGATTCTCCTTGCAATAAAACAGATAAAATATAGCAAACTGCCAATTCTTGACATAGATATGTCGGTGGAGAATTCTCAAAAAACTGATATATATCTTCAAGTTTCATTCATCTACTGACTCTATAACTCGCCGGACTATACAACCCATAAGCCAAACCCAAAGGATTATTAAACTCCTTCAAAAAATACCACCTAGTTGCCCGTAATGCCTCCCCAATACTCATAATCTTAACGATTTTCTCCCCACTTACTTCATCCTCCACTACCACCCCCCGCAGAAAATACTGATAAAACACCTTCGCAAAAGCTGCTGCAAACAAATCCGGAACCGGACAAGCTGTAGCAATCACCGCTGCTGCATCATGCTGAATAAACTTTTTGGGTAAATTGAAAGTTCTGCGTAACTCATCTGTACCCCCAGCGGACTGACAAGCATTCAAAAACACCAACGGTTGACAAAGAAATTTTCCCCGACGTAACAAGAATTTATGTGTTTCCAACTCCAATACCAAAGCTTTCTCAGCGATTTCCTCATCTTGAAGAAAAGAAACCAGCAAGGAATCACCTCGGTTACTTTGCTTGCAATGACAAGCAAAATGCAACATATTATGATTCGCTTTGTAAATATATTTGAGCAAATCATCCCCTATTGGGTCATTACATTTACCATTAGTTAAATTACAAGTTCTCCCCAACAAAGTGAAGCGATTTCCTGGAGTTTTTTTCACCAACTTCTCAATTTCCGGTCTTTCTTTATAATGCGCTTGTAATAATCTGTGATGCAAGCAAAACAACATATCTGAAGGTTGTGCTTGCTCCAAAACATAGTCAGTGATGTCTTTTTCTGGATTAAGAATTCTTCCAGGAGTGTAGCGCAGTCCCCAAAACATCTCTGCATTACCACGTTCGTAGTCTTCCTCACTCCCTTCAAACAGAACTTCCCAAGGAAAGGGCATTATTTCGGAAACAAAGGTGGGAGCGACATTTTCATTCAAGCGACTGGTAAGAATTTTATTTGGTCTGTCTTCACCAAAAAATTCTTGATAGGCAATTCGTCCCCATTCTGCTAGTTTTACCAAATACTGCTTGCAAAACTCCCGGTTTAATTTAATACTTTTGTTTCGATTAACTTCCTTTATCAGTTCAGCAAAACATTCCAATATTTCAACTGTAAAAACTTCCAGTTCTTTATCAGTTGGTCTTTTAAATTGGAAGCGTCCAATAGAATAAAAATCCTTCTCAACCAGAATTTCCAGGAAGTTACTAACTTGTTTACTACCAATCGGACTAACTGCTCCCCTCATACCTCTTCAACTTCCCCGTCGCCAATTTTGAGTGAAAACCGCAAACTGTGAACGGGTTCTATTCCGTCCTCAAAGTACACCTGAACTAAAACTGACCGAGTTTCCATCTCAGGGGGAACGCTTAACATAAACCAACCTAAGTAATCCCCGCTTGCTGTGGGTGTCATGATTATAGAATCACCAGGATTAACTTCCAATCCGGAGGTGACAATAAAAACACGCAAATCATCAAAGGTTAAATCTTCAGCCACTTCCATTAACCGATTCTCATACCATACAGGAGGTGTGCGCCGTAAAGTAACGCGAAATCTCACTGTTGTACCCGGTACTACGGGGTCATCAATCTCCTGACCAATTGGTTCTACAACCGCGTAACCCTGTCCCGGAACAGGTCGGTAAGGACGCGCCATTGGGTCGCCGAATAACACATAAGCTAGCCAATCCAAGGATTCTGGTACAACGGCTTTAGCCAATCTACGAGCCGTATTAAACGCCACCGCTAAAGTTTGTCCGCTCCAAATACTGTTATAAAAAGCACTAATAAAAGCAGCTTCCACATCTGGTTGCACAGCCCACAGAGAACCCACAAAAGCGCTACAACCTGCTCTCACAAAAGTAGAAGCCCAAGTTTGCTCTAATGCAGTTAATTCCATTTGACCCGCATTTACATAACTTAAAGACACAAGGGGATGATTGCGACGCAAACTTAACTTGGCTGGTTGTACCTCCCGCTCAATTTCCCCAATATCGTTATCGTTATCAATCCGCACTGGTGCATCCTGACGGTTTTCAGCATCCCCAGATTGACCGTAACGAATTAAATGCAAACCACGTATTGATTCAAACAAACTCATATCATTAAATATACCAGCTTGCATGGAAATCGGTGGTGGCGCTCCCGATGAGTACAAAAGCTGATTCCACAATTCGGGTTGTTCGACATTCGCATAATGAGCATATAGATTCTCTGTATGAGCAAGTGAAGGCAAAACTAGATAAAAAGCCAAGAACTTATCGTAAAATTGCGAGAAAAAACTACTTGAAAGTAGCTAAAACACGTCGTGTATATAAAAAAGAAAGAAGAAAGGCGATTAAAAAACAACTCCAATATATTAAAAGGAACTTATCTTATATTGAGGATTTAATCATACTAGGAGCTACTCTCTATAATTTAAGTAACAGACAATACACCATATTGCTCGTAGTAAACGAAGTTTATCGTCAACAACTATGGCTTTACGAAAATAAAAAGAAAAGTATTGATGACCGTATTGTTAATTTAAATCAACCACATATTCGTCCAATTGTTCGAGGTAAAGCAGGGAAAACTGTAGAGTTTGGAGCGAAAAGAGTTTGGAGCGAAATTATCAGCTAGCTATTTCAATGGATATGTATTTTTAGATCGTATTAGTTGGGATAATTTTAATGAATCAGGAGACTTAAAGACACAAATTGAATCCTTTAAAAACTATACTGGTTATTATCCAGAATCCGTTCATGTTGATAAAATTTATCGTACAAGAGAAAACCTGGCTTGGTGCAAAGAAAGAGGTATTAGAATCAGTGGACCACCTTTAGGCAGACCTCCAATAAATGTTAGTAAAGAAAACAAGAGACAAGCTGCTTATGATGAGAGGATTCGTAGTTCTATCGAAGGAAAATTTTGCCAAGGAAAAAGAAGATTTAGTCTCAATTGTGTGATGACTAAACTTCCTCATACTTCTCAAACTTCAATTGCAATTACTTTTTTAGTTATGAACCTTTGTACTCACCTTTCACGTTTACTTAGAGCTTTTTTATGTCGATTTTTAAAAACTAAACCTTTTTTACAGTCTTTTATAATTAATAGCTATAAGTTTAGCAGTATTTAATAACAAAACTTTATCTTTGTTTCTTACTAAATTAACTAACTAATTTTACAGGCTGCTTTTTATTACTTTTTCAGCAAACCCTAACAGGACTTACGCAACTGGCACAAGCAATGGTGCGCTTCGCGCACCGAGCGCCTAAAAACTACACTTCAGACATCACAATATCCGGACGTTTTAGTTGCTCAATTAAATAATTAGAAAGCAAATTGTGTTTGATTTTATAAATAGTTTGACCTGTTTTATAAGCTAAGTTTTTTAGTCTCAGCCAAACCAACATAGAGCAAGCAATATGATTTCTCTGAAGTCGAGCTTTACGACATTGGCATGATTCAATACCAGTTAATTGCTTTATTTATCTGTGAAACTCCTCTATTTTCCAACGAATTTTACACACCTTTTGTGTAACATCCGTAGAACTTTGAGATAAATCGTTAGTTACGATATAATCCGTTCTATCGGTAGAGACAGAAACCCGGAATAATTTCACTTTTTTATCAGCAGGGAATGCTTTAATTTTTCTTATTTTACCACATTCTAATTCTTCATTGCTCCATTCTAATAATTCAATATTTTTATATTTTTCTTTACCAAAACTATCATCAACTAAGCGATTAGTCTTTAAAGGACAATAATAAATTTTATTTAGGCTATCAATATAGAGCATTAAATTATTGACTGCGTACCACGTATCCATTAAAACTGTATCAAAAGGCAAAAGCTTTTGATATACAAGCCCTTGCAGCATATTTTTAACGTGGTCAATCTTGGTCAAACCATCATTACCAGGGTTAAATATACGATAATCTATTACCCAAAAATTCAGAGTATTAGGATTAACATATATGCAACTTACTATTCCAATTCCTTTGACGATACCATGTTCATTACCACTATACTGTCTTCGCACTATCTCAATTTCTTCGGAGAATCTTTTGTCTAAAACTGTATCATCAAATATAATATACGCATCCTCGTCAATGACAATTAAATCTTTAACATTATCCCAAAGTAAACGAGGAGTTAGCTTTTCATTTTTTAAATAATAATTGATTTTATCATGACTAATATTTTCCAAATGTTCTGCTAAATTAGTCATTGTATAGTTAATTTGAGTACTAAGTAAATATTGACAATAATTAAGTTTAGTAAATCTCATTGCGAACTAACCCCTCTATGCACCTTAAGCACGATTGTCTCACAAAATTTGAAACAACAAAATACTCATTAATTATTGTTACTTATTCGAGCCAAAACCAATAAAATAAATTCTAGTTATTTAAATACTTGTGTACTACTGATTGGCGATCGCACTGTGCCAGTTGCGTAAGTCCTGCCTAAGTAAGTCGGCGTTAAAAAATCAAGGTATGTCATTGTGGGTGAAACGAAGCAATTGCAAGAACTTGATGTTTATTTACATTCTGTTATATGGTTGGGATTATTTGTGATGACTTACTTGTCCTGATTTGAACAATTGATATACTTAATTACGGCTACATTTTACGAAATATTTCTTATGGTAAATTCTACCATAAATACAGCTATACTATTTCAGTAGTTATCTAAACGCTTAGTCTCCAACTATTAAGCAAACCTTTATTTTTTATAAGGAAAATGCTGAAAACCCCGTGCCTTTAGACCGGGAATGAAAGCTAGCTCCAGGTTGCAATCTGCCTTGTATTCTCGAATCAATCGTTTCATAGCGGCAGACTGGCTTATACCCCAACCTATCGCTAGGCAGTCCACCGCCACCCAACAAAAAGCCAATATTGGATATCTAACAAGTACTGGCTGATTGATAAAGGTGGCGGTTGGAGATTCGCAAAGACTGAAAAAGACTCCTTTGAATAGAATTTCCCGGCATACGGAAAATTCTATTCAAAGGCATATAAAAGTGCAGGCAAAAAGAAGTCCGTTTGACGGAGATTGGGTCTATTGGAGTTCCAGAATGGGGAAACACCCGGAAGCTAATAAGAGGATTTCATTACTTCTCAAAAAGCAGAAAGGTAAATGCTCGCATTGCGGACTCTACTTTAAAGAAGATGACTTAATGGAAATCGACCATATCATTCCCCGCTCACAAGGTGGTAAGGATGAATACAAAAATTTCCAATTATTGCATCGACATTGCCACGATGAAAAAACCGCCATAGACAAGCGCGGTATGAGGTGTGCGTGACAAGCACCGAGATATTGAGGAGCCGGGAAGTGAAAGTTTCATGTCCGGTTTTGAAGACCAACGGGGTTGGTGACAACCTCGTTGAGTTTAATCAATTAAAAGTAATTGCGTAAATTCGATTGAAATGTAGTTCATATAACATTTGAAAGCAATGATTATTAAATACAAACATGGTTTTGTAGGTTTGGTAGGAATTGTCTGCTTGTGGGGAAATTTTGCTGTTGCTAAAGCTTCAAGTGTTTCTTACCCGAAAACATTAAAAAAAGAAAATACTTCTAACAAACTTTTAGTGCAAACATTACCCGATACAAGAATAGAACCAGAAGTTCAACCCCAAGAAAATCCCTTACCATTGCCAAATCCGAATCCCGTTCCGGAGGATTCGCAGCCTATTATCAAACCTCCAGTACCACAAGAAGTTCAGCCACCAAGTGAAAATGGCAGTTTCTTCGTGCGGAAAATCGAGGTTTTACGTAATACGATTTTGAGTGCTGAGGAAATTAATTCCATAACTCAAACCGTGGAAGGAAAGAATGTAACTCCCAGACAATTGGGAGAAGTCGCAGATAAAATTACTCAGCTTTATTTGGACAAAGGTTATATTACCTCTAGGGCAGTATTAGCAGATCAAACCGCTGTTAATGGAGTTTTCCAAATTGTTGCGATTGAGGGAGGTATAGAAAATATTGAAATCATAGGTGCAAATAAAACCAAGAAAAGCTATATACGCTCGCGGATTCAATTAGCTAAACTTAATCCTTTACAAAAAAGTAAGTTGGAAGATCAATTGAGATTGCTAAAAGTTGACCCTATATTTAAAAATGTAGAAGCAACTCTCAAAACTGGAAGCGAGTTTGGTAAAAGTATCTTAGAAGTTCGCGTTACTGAAGCTAATGCAATCAACGCTGCTGTAAACTTCGATAATTATTCTCCCCCTAGTGTCGGTTCGGTAAGATATGGTCTGGGAGTTGCTTATAATAATTTAACTGGCTCTGGCGACCAAATTTATGGTTCTTATAATCGTTCGACTACGGGTGGTGCTAATCTTTATGATTTCGGCTATCGCTTACCAGTCAATCCCATGAACGGTAGTTTACAACTGCGTGCTGCAATTAACGATTATAGAATTACCGATTCAGAGTTTGCTAATTTTAACATCGAAGGTAACTCGGAGCTATACGAACTCAGTTATCGTCAACCGCTAATTCGTTCTACTCGTGAAGAGTTTGCTTTATCTTTGGGTTTCGCATATCGTGATGGTCAAACCTTTTTGGATAATCAACCACGAGCTTTTGGTTTTGGTCCTGATGATAATGGTGTTAGTCGTACCAGGGTGATTAAATTCGGGCAAGATTATATTAAGCGAGATCCACAGGGAGCTTGGACGGGACGATCGCAATTTAGTTTGGGAACTGGTTTGTTTGATGCTACAAAGAATAGTGGTTCCGAACCAGACGGTCAATTTTTAAGTTGGTTAGGTCAAGCTCAACGAGTAGAAAGGTTGAGTAATGATAACTTACTGATTTTCAGAGTTGATTTACAGTTAACCCCGAATAGCCTGTTATCATCGGAACAATTTGTGATTGGTGGTGGACAAACATTGCGCGGATATCGACAGAACGTACTTTATGGTGACAACGGACTGCGTTTCTCTGTAGAAGACAGGATTGCCGTAATGCGTAACAAAGCTGGAATTCCCACCCTTCAAGTTGCTCCATTCTTTGATTTAGGAGCTATTTGGAATAATTCAAATAATCCCAATAAATTTACCAGAGAGAGTTCTTTAACAAGTCTTGGTTTAGGATTATTATGGCAGCCAATACCTGGTTTAAATACCCGCTTAGATTACGCTGTCCCATTGGTCAATATTCGCGATCGCGGTGATAATCTTCAAGATGATGGTTTCCACTTTACTGTTAATTACACCACATCCAGTTTTTAATAAATATTAGTTAAATGTGTAGAGACGTTGTACTGTAACGTCTCTTTAATATTGATTAATAACGAGAATTTCGTGTAACTAAATTCCAACAATTACCAAGGATTACCAATCATCGTAAACGGGGACCAATAATGAGGATGGTTGAGAGTTTGATTTTCTAAATCTTTGTATTCGCTTGGTAAAGGTATTGTTCTACTTGGAGTAATAATTTTTCCGTTTTCAATGCGAATTTGACCTGTAATCATTGCGATTTGCGCTTGTCTTAATGCTTCTGATTTCACAGGAACTTTCTTAAGTTGCTCGTAAAATTCAGCCATTAAACCCAAAGTAGCAATATCGCTAACTCTCCACAAACTGGCTAAAGCTGTTTTTGCACCAGTTTCAACTGCTAAACCTCCAAAACCTAACGCAGCTCCATCGTCTCCTAATGCTGTTTGGCAAGCACTAAATACTAATAATTCTACAACTGATGGATTATTCAAATCTAATTGTCGAAACTCTGTTAACTTCAAATCTTGATTCCAAAACCGAATAAAGTGGTTTTCTGCCGAACCCTTTTGAAAATATCCATGAGTTGCTAAATGAATAATACCAAACGGTTGAGATTTACGTATTGATTTGAGCTTGTTAAAAGTAAAATCTTTGTTGAGATAATGTTTACCTTTCCATATATCTTCAGCGATAGTAGAAACTTCTTGAGGTACTGCTGGTAAAGGATTATCGTCTTGAAATTCAGATGTTCCCATTGCTAGAACTTGAGAGTTTCTAATATCTTTATAAGTTGTATCAGTCAAACTTAAACTAGGTGCAAAACCTACGCTATATTTTTCTACCAAAAACTGTTTACCATCATGGAGAGCAGCCAATGGTACAGAACGCAATTTTTCACCAGTAATGAAGAGTAAATTATTAATACCTTTAGCTTTTAATTCTTCTTCTAAAGGTGCAACCATCCACTGATATATCTTCTGGGAAGGAGCTAAATATTTATTATCTCTAGCCCCAATAACTGTTTTGTAAAGTTTATCAACTTCCTCAATTATTTCTGCTTGATTTGCGCTATGTATAGTCTTGCGAATTGGTTCTCCACTAGCTGTAACAAGTACCAAATCAAGTCGATTGCTTTTGATAATTTGTTTATTTTGGCTTGAACTTGCATTTAATTGAATAGGGGTAAAATCTGCATAAATAATTGCAGGTTTAACTCCAGCAGCTTTTTCAATTTTTAACAGAATTTCCCGTGCTTCAACTAAGCTAACCCGCTCTCTTTGAGTAAAATTAAAATACGATTCGTAATCAGCGGCAAATTTATTATCAATATTAAAAACAACAGGATCTATATTAACTGGAGGTAATGGATTCGTCGGAAATTTGGGTGGGTTGAATGGTGGTTCTGCTTGTGGTGGTTTTTGTGGATTATCTTCCTGGGGTAGTGCTGTAACTCCTATTGGTTGTGGAGTCAATCCCGCTCTGTCACTACCACTGATAGTAAAACCATTGATATTACCGCTAGTATTTTCTGGAGGAGTATATTCTAATTTATCGCCGGGAAGTATACGAGTACCCGCAGTTACTACTACATTTTGATTATTTCTTGTTAGCGTTAAAGTTCCTGCGCTAATTTCATCTATTTGTACAAAAGTATTGTCACCATCTGCATCATTTAATTCTGTGTTCAAATCTTCAAAAGTGAACTCAGTAGGTTGATTTTCAGTCGTAATTAATTTTGGATCTGCGGAGAAATTTGGTGGGGAATTAACAGAAGAAATAGTAATACCATTGCGAGTAACATCCCCACCATTAGGAAGCACTGGAAACTCTTCAGATTGTATTACCGAATTACCATTCCTGATAGCTCCTGCGGTACCATTTTCACTTGCATCACCTACTGAAAATGGTAAATTATCTGCTCCACCTTTATGAGAAATATTAATAGAGCCGGGGGTATTTCCTCTAGTTATAATAGTCGTGTTTGCAGGAATATCACTATCTTCAAAAGGATTGGGAATTGTACCAGTTCCTTGAACAATTCCACCTGCTGTGATATTTACATTACCAACTCCAGCATTAATACTGTTAAAAATAACATCTTCTCCAGCATTTAAACTGACATCACCGGGAGTGTCTGAACTTGTAACATTTATGTTACCTATAGTAATGTTGTCTTCAGCATTTAAACTAACATCACCATTATCTTCAAAATCACCAGTTTCAATATCATCTTGTATTGTTATATTGCGGTTAGATGAAATATTGAGACTGTCTACAGCGTCAATAGAACCACCATAAGCACCTTGCGTGATATTTTCTAAAGCAACATCGCCATTTTCTACGGTAATTCCCGAACCAGAAAGCGTAACACTACCATCACCGTTATCTGTAAATCTATTTGCATTTACACCGCTTGGTGCTGTTAATAATTGAGGTAAAGATAGAATTGGTAAACTCCAATTATTAGGTTGAGTAGAGCTTGCTGATATCGGTTGAATTTCTAAACTTAAAGGGCTTCCTGGTTCTGTTAAAGTCACCAATGAATTACCAGGAACAGTTGTAATATTTAACTGATTTGCTGATATTTCTCCACTACTAACAACAGTACCACCGACTAAATTTAAACTTCCTGCAAAGACACTCAAATTACCTCTAATATCAATACCTCCTGGCTGACTCATAGTAAAACCAAAAGCCGTAGGATTAGCAGTTAAAGCTTCATAATTATTAGTTCCAGATGCATTAAACCAATTCGAGCCAAAACCGATACCGTTAGCAGTAGTAGCAGTAAAAGAACTAAAAACATCCAAATTTGCACCAGAACCAAAAATGATTCCAGCGGGATTCATTAAGTAGAAATTGACTGCATTGTTATCATTGAAGATATCAATCTCACCGTTGATAACTGAAGCCTCACCACCAACTACACGATTGAGAATATTTTGAATATTATTATCACTTTCTAAGAGAAAATTTACACTTTCTCCTTGTTGAACGTTAAATTCATCAAAGCTGTGGAAAAGATTTACTCCTGACTCTCTACCACCACTGACACCAATAAAATTGCCATCAGAGTTAATATTAGTATTAGTATCGTTAGGATTTGTTTCCGTAATTTGCGCTTTAACTAATTCTGCATTTAACAAAGCAGCTAAAGGAACTAAAGCCAACCACAAACTGATATTTAAAGAAGCTAATAAATAAAATCGAACATTTTTAAACATAGAACCAACCTTCGATAGAAATAATTAACTTTTACTGTATTAGGACAGTTACGCAGAACGTTATAACGTATCAAAGCCTTAATTGTGGTGCGTCACTAATCACGCTAATACACCCTACAGGATTGCAATAATTTGTTACATCCGGAAAATTTTTTGTTGTTACCAATTCAATTAACGGAAATGATATTTATAGATGAAATCAGACTTACAGACATCAATGATTCATACTGCGATCGCCATTTCTCGATCAATTATGGATTTATCCAGTAAAAAGCATACCAAGATACTAAATTATCTCCTGATTTTTGCATATTTATTTAATTAATGCTTTACTAAACGTATTCTATCTTACCTTTGCTATATAAATAATTACGTAATTTTATGTAGTTGCAACAAGAATTAAAAAGTTTTGTAAAGCTTTGAGTAAAATCATGCATAAATTGTGTGATTTAAACATATACCTGACTAGAAGATGTCTTAAAATTTAGTAAAAAACACAGGAGTGATAGAAATGTCTTTTAACTTAAATTTCAAGTTTCTATTGAGTTTAATTGCAGTATCGAGTACTTTTGCTTTTACTGGCAACCCAACTGTTGCTCAAACGAAAATTGCTCAAAATAGCTTTCCTACAACATTTAACTGTATTCGTCAGCAAGATGGCTTGCATGTAACTGTAGCTCGAAGAGGGAATCGACAAACCAGTCCACTATTTGTTTGGAAGAGTAATAGCTGGGGTTCCAAGTATCCACCAGAGAAACGTTGTAGCATTGTTAGTCAACGTTTAACTAATGCAGTTGCAACAAATGGTGGTAAGTTGAGCGGATTGTATATGACTCATGGGATTGTAAATAAATATCCAGTCATTTGTTATATCAACGATCCGAATGGAGGCTGTACATCTAGTAATATTTTATTAACATTACCTCTTTCAGAAAAATCATTTAAGAAAAGAAATGATATTTTACAAAGTATGGCTGAGTTTAGCAAAAAAGGAACTGGCACTGCTTTGACTAGAGGTTCATCTTTTGTTGAGTTAGAAGATGTGGATAATGCTTTTACTCAGAATGCTGTAAATGAATTTCCAACGACTGAAACGACTCCTAATAATAACGTTCCTGTTAACCCAATTCCCGAAACTACATCTCCTTCACAACCTGCTGAAAAAGATATGAGTATTTAGGGTTATTTTCATTCGCCACTTTAATTTGATATAAATATCTTTTATTAACCCCCTTTTCCTGGTTATAGGTAGGGGATTCTTTCTACTTTTTATCATTTGTGGTAAATCTGTTTACAGTATATTTTGTAAGTGTATTCTCCAACTGAAATTTGTACTTCAGCCTACCACTGTGAACTTCTCATCGTTTATGTCAACATCATTTTGTTTAGTTTTCATCTCTATATTTATACAAACTTGTTCGTTGCTACCAGCTAATGAGTCAGTTATTTATCTTAAAGCTGGAAAAAGTGAATCTCCAATCAAAAAATCGGAATTAAGTCAAATAAGCCAAACACAAAATTTTCAAGTACGTGAAATTGCCAAACAAGTGACAGTTAGAGTATTAACCGAACCTGGTGCTGGTTCTGGAGTAATTATCTCTCGTAAAGGAAAAACTTACACTGTTTTAACTTGTCAGCATGTAGTAGCTGAAAGTAAACTTGATAAATATAGTATTATGTCTGCTGACGGAAAAATTTATCCCGCTCGTTTAAAATCTTTACCCCAGTTAGGCGATTTAGATTTAGCTTTGTTAGAGTTTGACAGTGTAGATTCTTATCAAGTAGTAAAACTGGGTAATTCTAATATTTTATCCGCTGGCTCTGTGGTATATGCAGCAGGTTTTCCTAACTATAATACTATCGATAAAGATAATATAGAAGAGACTTTTGATTGGGGTACAAAAGCTTTTAAATCTACGAGCGGAAAGGTTGATTTATTCTTAAAAAAACGTTCACTCCCGGAAGGATACAGTCTTGGTTATACTAATGAGATAAAACTTGGTATGAGTGGAGGACCAGTATTAGATAAAAAAGGCGAATTAGTGGGTATTAATGGTAGATTAAAGTATCCAATACAAGGTATAGATGTTTTTACCTTTGCTGACGGGAAAAAGCCATCTGTAGAAGAATTTGAGAAAATGGAAGCGTTAAGTTGGGCAATTCCGATTGTTAAGTTTAGAGCGTTAGCTGAATAACATTCTTAAAGGTCAAAGGTTAAAGGTTAGAGGTTAAAGGTTAGACTGTTTTTCAGCCTTCAGAGTGGGAATGAGACGATTCACCTGTGGATTTACTCAGATATATTCAATCAACAAATTCCAAACAACTTTGTATAATCGTATCAAGAAAACTTTGATTCCAATATGCTAATTGCTTTGCTTTTTGTTGGGCATTTTTACTAATCTGGGGTAGATAAGCAGTTGCTTCTAAAAGTGTTTCTCTCGTAAAGGGTTGTAATATTGCAATGGCAACTCCTAAATCAATTAACCTTTTTGCTGTTAGCGATGTTTCTAAATCTTTGGCAAAAACAAGTTGAGGAATTCCAGCTAATAAGCAAGTCATGGAGATTCCAAAACTGGCATGATGCAATGCAAATGATTTACCTTTAAGAATATATTTTAAATCGCCAAAATCATCATTAGCTTTGAATGTATCTATTACTAAATCACGATAATTCCAATTATCCATAAGATATGCCCAAGCTTTGCCATTTTCATCCCAAAGGTTTTGAGGAAAAGGTGCTGAGTGAATACCCATATACTCCGTTTTATCGCGTACATCAGCATATGGATCTAGCTGTGGTATACCAAAAATAAAAGAGCGATCGCCATTTAGTAAATATCCCAAAGGAGCATGAAAACCTGTAACTTTTTTGACATTTTCAGCTACTATTTGACAACGTTTGATAGCTTCATTTGGTATTGGTGAAGAACGAATCGGTGGAAAATTTTCTATTGCTGGTGGTACTGTAAAACCACTTCCAATTACAATTGTTGGAATCCTTCCTTTTGCTGCTAATATCAAAGCTGGTGCGTGGTCGGTAATAATTAATGATGGTTGGACTATATTTATTACGCTTTGCCAAGCTTTAAAATGAAAATCTAAAGTTAAGCTGGAACTGAATCCAAACATATATAAAATATCAGTATAAAAATAAGCTTTATTATCTCCTCGATCATCTAAAGCTTTGAAAGTTGCTTGAGGTGCCTGTATTACTTTTCCCCGAAGAGTTAATCCTTTAATTTGGCAATTTTTTAAAGCGAAAACTGGTTGTATTCCACAAGTTTTTAACTCATGGGCAATTGTAGCTAGCTTATGAAGATGTCCCTGTCCACCGCCAATTTCCCACGCAAGTAATGCTGTAGTCATTGTGCTATCCTTTTACAAAGTCAACTTGCACCTATTGCAGTTTTGTATCTCCCGGTATTGTGTTTCAAATATTGTAATGATACTGTGCGAATGCATTAAGAAGACAAAGAAACAAATTTTAACTTTTGTTGTCTTTATACTTTTAGTTGAACAAATTAGTTGAACAAATTTAGAATTATAGATATTGCGATTATTATTTTAGAATGAATTCCCCATCTAACCCAGATTCTTGGATTGGTCGTTTGATTGACGAAAACCAACGCTACCGTCTCGATCGAAGACTCGGTGGTGGTGGGATGGGAGATGTTTTCTTAGCGACCGATACCCGTGTAGGAATACAGGTAGCTGTGACGTACCCTCACTCCCCTTCGGGTGAGTGCGGGCTTCTCAGCGACTCTTCTTTGAAGACATTGACTGAGCTTGTTTATACAGGTCGTGCGTCCCACGATTCCTGATATTTATAGCCGCATTCCA
>JBARZF010000582.1:0-8411 GCA_049649675.1 Rivularia sp. (in: cyanobacteria)
GCCAAAACTATACTGTTTTCCAGCGTTTGATTCCACAAACCGGCTAACTTTACTGGATCTGCGGCTGAAAGAGTGCTTGATTGCCCTAAATTCAACCGTGTCGCTAGCCGACGACGAGCAATGCGCTGTTGGGATTGGGCATTAGTTAACTGTTGCTGGGAGTTTGCTAAGTTAACCTGGGTACGCAATGAGTCAAAGCGCGTTCCCACACCCGCTTCTTCTAATGCTCGCGCATCTCTTAAACTAGCTTCAGCGTTGACTACAGCAGCTCTGGAGATGCGGACTTGTTCGTCTGATTGTTGCAAGTTGTAATACTCGGTGGCTACGTTAAGGCGAATTTCTTCAGATAAACGCTCTACGTCTAATTCTTGCAAGCGCACCTGCTCTTTAGCTTGGCGAATGCGAGCCGATCGCGCTCCTGATGTGTATAAATCGTAACTTACCTGTGCCTGCCCGGAGAAAGAAGTTGTGGGGTCGTCAGCATCCTCAAGTTGAGGATTAGGATTAAGTCTACGTTGAAGTTCGCTACCTGCCGAAGAAGATCGACCTAATTGAGCATTCAAACCCACGTTTGGCAATAAAGCGGCTTGTGCTACCTTCAAACCTGCTTGTGCCCGTTCTAGCTGCAATAAACCTACCTGTAGCTCTTGATTATTGCGTCTTGCAAATTCTAAAGCCTGCTGCAATGTAAGTGGTTGATTTTGGTCAACTTGAACTTCACTAGGTTTGGTAGGGTATTGCAGGGGATTAGCGCTGGGATCGAGACTCGGAGGAATCGGAGCCGGACTCTGGAAACCCGGTCTTGTTGGCTGTACGGGAGCGGGGGACAGTGGTTGAGCTATTTTATTATTAGGAATAGAATTATTTTGACAAGCCCCAACCGCTGAGGATGATGAAATATTTTGCAGTTGTAAATCATCTTGTCCCCTTTTTGGCCTATTCTGCTGTATAGGGCATGGTTCTATTTTTAATAAATTTGCTGCTCCCGGTCCAGTCGCAATTTTCTGTAATTTTTGAACTATTTTATCGTCTGGATTGTTTTTGACTACCACTGGGGCAATTTTCTGAATTCCAGATGAATTCTCATTTATATAAGAAACTTTGCTAAATGAACGTTTTTTCGAGGCTTGTGGCAAACTTAATTGGGAAGCAGTTTTCAAGCTGTCAGTGTTTGAATTTTGATTGTTTCTCCTTATATAGGCCTTCCCATTAGTTAGAACTCCTGTTTTACCAGTCACCTTCACCCCTGAAATTTCACGATTGACTGGTTGTACGTTGCTCGGTTCAACCCCCGTAGGAGTCACTGGCGCGGGATATTTATTGTCAACCGGATCTTTTAAGGGGCTAAAAGTATTACCATTGTCTTCTTCGCTACTTATACTGGTAGTAAAGATACTAGGATAAACACCCGTATGCGAGTCATCCACAGTCACGGTATTAGCCAAAGTAGGCTGAACCGTTAAGACTGCTACTGTCACACCGGGCAAGAAACTATTTAATATTTGCTGTGCTTTCACCGCATTTCCTCACACTACAATCAAGCGGCAGAGACTTTTTCTCACCACAGACTATATCACGCTTACAACCCTGACAATGTTAACTCAGATGCTAAGAATCAGATGTTTGATCGTCTTCAAAACCCCTAACAATGCGAGATAGTTCCGCCTTTTCATCGATACTAACGCGGCTGGGCACTCCACTGATAATTCTTTCGTAATCTTGGAATGAATTTTTGATTTGGGGCCCCTCACGAGTTATATTGTATTCCCTAATACCTTTGTCGTGCCAAGAACCGCGCATTTTAAATACGTTGATTGCCCGCGACATTTCTCCACGAATTTCTACATATTGCAATAGGATAATCGTGTCGGTGATAGTGGAAATATGAGAATCGGTAATCGAATTTGAACCCAAAAAGTGGGTGGTAGTGTTAGTAAAAAAGCCAGTAATTTCTTCTTGCTTGGCGTAAGCAGTTACACCAATAACAAATTGTCGAAACGCATTATTAGAAACACCCCTATCTAAAGCGCTAAGGGAATCTATGGCAATGCGAGCAGGTTTAAATTCAGAAATTTCTGACTTAATAATTTGCAGGTGATCTTCTAAGCCAGTTGATTCGGGATAAGCACAAATAATTTTTAGCAATCCTTGCTTTTCTAGCTCCTCAAAATCAATTCCCCATGAAGTGGCATTACGAGAAAGTTGTGCGCGGGATTCTTCATAGGCAAATAGTATCGAGCGTTCGCCTTTCTGACAACCTTCCTGCAAAAATTTGCTGACTAACAGCGTTTTACCCGTACCTGTAGCACCTGTAGCCAAAATAATCGAGTCTTTAAAAAATCCACCTCCGCACATCCGATCTAGGTATTCGACTCCTGAAGATACGCGGACATTTGAAGAACGTTGAGTCAACTGCATTGCGCCCAATGGGAAAATATTTATCCCGTCATTGGTAATTGTAAAAGGATATTCTCCTTTCATATGAGTCGTACCGCGCAATTTGAGAATTTCAATGGTGCGTCTGCGGCGTTCTCCTTCTAAAACGTTACGAAAAATGATTACATTGTCCGAGACAAATTCTTCTACTCCGAATGTTGCCACCGGGCCGTATTCTTCTCGTCGTTCGGTTGTCATTACGGTGGTAACGTGTAATTTTTTTAAACGTGCAACTAAACGAAAAATTTCTCGTCGTACCAAACCTGCTGCTTCGTACTGTTGAAAAATTGCCGTTACCGAGTCAATCGAAATGCGCTTTGCTTTGTATTTTTTAATCGCGTATTGCAAACGCTCTATCAGTCCCGATAAATCAAAGTTACCAATAACTTCTTGCCCTTCTGGATCGGGAGAAGCATCGAGAATAAATAATTGACCGTCATCAATTAACTGCTGTAAATTCCAACCAAATATATGAGCATTTCTAATAATATCATTGGGAGCTTCTTCAAAAGTGACAAATATCCCTGGTTCTTCAAAGTGAGTAATGCCGTTATAGAGAAATTGTAGAGAATATAATGTTTTACCCGTCCCGGAAGTGCCGCTGACCAAAGTTGTTCTACCTTTAGGCAATCCACCATGAGTAATATCATCAAAACCTTCTATCAAGGTGTGAATTTTTTCGACACCCCGACTTGTTAAAGGTTTGCTAGTGTGTAGCGGCTTATCTTTCTCGCTCATTGCTTATTAACTACAAATAGTAAATTGACCGTCCTAGTTTAAGATTTGGAATTTTGGATTTCGTAAATCTAAAATCGAATGGGTCCGGGTATGCTAACTCTATATAGTTTACTATTCCAAGTTGTTTTCTTGTTCGCTGTCTGGTGCATCCAATAAATTTAACCCGATTAATACTCTTTCTTTGTCAGATAGATCCCCAATTATTTTACGAACTGGTGGGGGTAAAATTTTTGACAAGGTTGGTGTAGCCAAAATTTTGTCGTCCTCTGCTTGCTGCGGATTCTTTTGCACATCGATAACTTTTAAGGCATAAACTCCTTTAAATTCCTGCTCTAATATTGTTTTGAGGCTCTTCAGTGCTTGTACTGAGTTGGGGGTATTCCCTGATACATAAAGTTTGAGAACATAGGTCTGACCATCTTGATGGTTCATACGCGCATCTTGGGGTAGAAAATAAACAAGTTTGAGAGCGGATAAATTTTAATCCGTATTTAAACCGTATTTAAACAATAAATATTTATTTTTATGTTATTTATCTTCTGACAAATAACGTAAAACATCAACCCTTAGAAGTGTTAGAACGTCGATACATTTCGCATAGGTGAGCTAACATATCAATCAATGTCAAGCGATAATCCAAAAGTAATGAATTGTAATCGCTTCTACCTTCTATTTTTAGCTGTTGAGAAAATTCATCTACTAAATCCATGTGAATTTCAATAATTTGAGGCACGGGAATATTAGCACAAAATATTTTATTAATTAATTTATCTATTTTTTCTTTTAGATTTGTATCCGACGTGAAGTATTTAATCAGGATTTGACGGTACTCGGACTTAATTTGAAGCAAAATTTCTTTTCTTTGATTTGAATCCATTTGCTCAATCTGGAGCATTATTTCAGATTGTGACATCTAACTACATATCCATTTTTTCCCTATGGTTATTCATTGATTTATAACTACATATAGCCTTTGTTATCCAAGCATTTACTTTCATAAAGCAGTGATTTACGTTCTTTACAAATAATTTTCATTTCATTGGGTAACCCACGCGCTAACTTTTTTCAATCAGAATATTGCTACATTCAGGCATTCTTTTCCAGCTATACTAAAATTGTTCCAAAATTCTTCCAAATTTATTTTAATATTTTTGCTCCATACTTCTAAAAACAGTTTTGACCTTCGACCGTTACTTTACTCCGATTTAATTTGCACGGCGTTGAACCGAACACAATATATTCTAGAATAATTAGGGTTCATACATATTAAAAAGCAGGTCAGAATAAGTCATTTCCTAACTAATAATAATTTCTGTAAAGTTTATTTCTAGTTGCTATTGCATTTTTACAGTGATAGCTTTATTCTGAATTTAAAAATGATCTCCGGTTTAAATTTAGAATCAAGCTTTTTTTTATGTGCTTAATTTTGCTTAATGATAAGATAGGTAAAGTAGCTTTAAAAAATGTCATAATTTGAATCGTTATAATTACTAAAGATTTTTAGGGTGATTTTGGAGTAATAATTGTCTTAATGATTGCTATCAGATGCATCATGGTATTAACTCCTTTATGGACGCAAGTGATTGCCTCCCCATGTATCTGCTAGCAGTAAAAGTAGAAACCCGCCGCACCGAAAACTCTTGCATCGGCAAATAGGCTCTTGCGATATCGAACTTTATTGCTTGCATAAAGCATATAGCTTTGGTTCCAAATCGTCCTGTAATGTCGCTGTACCTTTCAAGTGAAGACTTATAACTTGTTATAACTTGTAAAAGGAACAAGACAAGCAGTGAGGACGGTGATGCCGGATGCTCTATAAAGAAGAATAACTCCAGAAGGCAAATGTCAATTCAACATTACCCGCTTTACGAGTTTATTAGTAGAGTCCCCAGTTGCTATGAAACTACTCCTATAAAGGAGGTGTTATCTTTTTTTGAGCAAGAGCAGCATTCTGTGCAGTTAGTAGTGCTAAACGAGCAACAAGTTCCCTGTTGTTTGCTTGATGCAACAAATCTGCTAGAGTTTTTCATCTATGAAAAACAGGACGAGCTAGGAAACACAGACAAATTTGATTGGAATCGACCGATATCTTGTTTAGATGCAGAATTTATCCAACCAATCCAAATCTTAAGCTCATCTTTAAGTTTAGAGCAATTTGGTTCAAAATTGCGTACTCAAAAATTGTCAGTAAGCTCTCATAATTGGGTGCTGGTAAATGAATATAATAAATTGTTAGGACTTTTAGATAGTTGTAAGTTGTTGCGGCGTTTAGCGTCATCCCAGAGTCAAAACAAAACTGTAGCCATAGCTTCAGGGAATAGAAAGACGGAATATCAAGAGGCGAGTAACTCCATCTCGGTTATTCCTAGGAATTTTATCGCCAAAACCCATTCCGATGGTGCTGAAGTTATCAGTTATACAGATGCGAAAAATAAAATTTATTCTTCGAGAAATCGCAACAAAAGCCAATGGTCGTATAAATATGCAGCACAATTACTTAAAGGGCTTCCTTGGGCGTTAATGTTGGAAACTGATACTAAAGAAGTAGTATCGCAAAATCAACTTTGGTACGAACAGCTTGGAGAATTAAAAGATCCGCAAGGGTTCAAAGAACTTTGGGAAAACACAATTGAAGGCAATTATTTAACACAAACAGATGTTGAACCTGAATTAAACCATTCTAAGTCCGGTTCTACCTTAAACCGTTGTTTTATAGATAGCGAACCGGGTAGTTGTGTCTGTGTTGTGGAAATGCAGGATGGACAAGAAAGAGTTTGGCGGTTTACGAAAATACCTGTAGATATTTGCGATATTGACCTTCAGGATTTAAAGAACGAAGAAATACCGGAAAATGGTCAATTGTGGCTGGTTTTGGCTACCGATATTACCGAACAACAGCAACTAACCCAAGAATTAGCAGCGAAAAACGCCGATTTAATCCAGCTCAATCGTTTAAAAGATGAATTTTTGGCTTGTATCAGTCATGAATTAAAAACTCCTTTAACAGCGGTATTGGGGTTATCGCGCTTGTTATCCGATCAGCAGCTAGGGAAACTTAACGATAGACAAGCAAAGTATGCTAAATTAATTCATCAAAGCGGTCGTCATTTGATGAGCGTAGTTAACGATATTTTGGATTTAACCCGCATGGAAACGGGCCAAATGACGCTAACTCCTACCAAAGTCAATATCAAAAACGTTTGCGATCGCGCTTTAAAAGAAGCCAAAGCGATTCATACTCAAACAAGCAAAGCCATAATATCGGATTTAGTTGAAGAATATCAATTTGTTATTGATATTGAGTCAGGATTAGAAGAAATTGTTGCTGACGAATTGCGTTTGCGTCAAATGCTGATTCATCTGCTTTCTAACGCTTTCAAGTTTACCGAAGCAGGTGGTGAAATAGGCTTGCAGATCAATAGTTGGGAAGGTTGGATTGCTTTTACCGTTTGGGATACAGGTATTGGTATTGCCGATAGCCAGCAACATTTGATATTTCAAAAGTTTCAGCAATTAGAAAATCCCATGACTCGTCAACATGAAGGTACGGGTTTGGGATTAGTATTAACCAGGGCTTTAGCTCGACTTCATGGTGGTGACGTAAGCTTTTTATCGCGAGAAGGTTCGGGAAGTCAATTTACAGTGCTTTTACCTCCATCTCCTCCTCAGAAAATGCTTGGAGAAATCGGTTTGGGCGATACCGAAGGATACTTACAATCTGGAGGCTCGCCAGTTACAGAAGAGAAGCCATTAATAAAGTCTGGTTTACCTAAAGAATTAGCAGTGGAAAATATTCCTGCTTCCACAAGTAAAAACAATTTAAACTCTAATTCTAAGGATCGAGATTCTAATCTATCGCTACAAACTTTTCCTAACAGTTTAGTCTTAGTTGTAGAAACAGTAGCTCGATATATAGATGATTTCACTAAGCATTTAAGTACTTTAGGATATCGAGTAGTAGTAGCTCGTTCAGGCTGCGAAGCATTAGAAAAAGCCCGGAGACTGCAACCCATAGCAATTTTTATTAATCCTTTGCTACCTATACTTTCGGGTTGGGATGTATTGACATTAATAAAATCGGATGTTGCAACTCGGGATATTGCGACGATTGTCACGGCTAGTGCAGCAGAAAAAGAACAAGCATTTAGCAAACGCGCCGATTATTTCCTCAACTTACCTGTTACTTATAAAGCTTTAGCGGGGTTATTAGAAACGATTAGCCACATACCCGTATATAAGCCAGCAGATGCGAAAAACTCTAGCACCCCGAAAGCAAAAACTCCATTGCGGATATTGAGATTAGTTGAACCCGAAGTAGAATCATTAAGTTATCATCCATCGCTGGGAAAACATCGAGTAATAGAAGCAGATGACTTAGAGCAAGCACAACTCTTAGCTCGTGTTTGGAAATTCGATGTGGCTTTATTAGATGTAGAAATGCCCCTTGCCGAAACTTACCTAGAAAAAATTGCTAAAAATCAAATTTTAGCGGCTTTACCTTTAGTAACTCGTAGCGTAGAAACCACACAAGCAGCATCAAAGATCGGTAAACTATCGGTATTTCCTTGTTTAACGGAATTGGGCAAACACAACAATATTGACAAAGAAAAAGCATCAACTTTATTGTCAGTATTGCAAATTGCTGCTGGTGTATGCTGCCCTCCGAGTATTTTGGTTGTGGATTTAACTGTAATACCGGATTTACCGGGAGCAATAATTGATTGCCAAACAAAGAAAATTAGGAAAACCAAGAAAACTAAGAAAGACAACCCCGAGAGAGTTAACTTACCCCTCCGTGGAAAACTTCCATGCCCCTTAAACCACGAACAAGCTCAAACAACTTCTCGTCCAACAGAATGGTTTCAAGCTTTGGTTCAATACCTACAAACAGCAGGTTTCAAAGCAGCAATGTGTAACAGTTGGAAAGAACTATTACAATTATTACGTCACGAAAGTGTAGACTTACTATTAATTTGTTTAGGAGAATCCACCATAGAACTAAAAGTTCAATCGCTAATAGAAGCATTAGAACAGATGGCTCCGGATTTACTACCAGTGCTATTACTAGATCAAAGATCGAATTCCAATCAAATCGAATTGGAAGAATTTAAAGCATCAGAAACCATCGCAGCACAGGTATTACCTCGCTCAATTTCGATGGAAAACTTGTTAATTAAAATTAATCAAGCATTAGCAGTTAGCAGTTAGCAGTTAGCAGTTATCAGTTATCAGTTATC
>JBARZF010000583.1:0-3104 GCA_049649675.1 Rivularia sp. (in: cyanobacteria)
TTATTTTTTGAGACATGCTTATAATATTTTCTTCGCGAAAATGCATTAATTTCCAAACATATTCCGGACTAAAAACTTGGTCAAATATTTTGTTACGAGTTGTATATTCAAAACTTGGTTCTAAATTCCGGAGGGTTGATAAACTCCATTTACCTTCACTATTAATATGTCCGTTAACTAATACATCTGCTTCTTCATGAGCAAGGTACCATTCTTCTTGAATTCCTAAATTTTTTAAGGTGTTATCATCCGTAGTAAGAATATATAGTCTTCCCATATATTTCTCTTCATCAGTAGTGATTACATCGCAGTTAAAAGCTTCATCTGTCTCGTATAAAATTTGAAGGTCGTAATTCATATTACTTGCCTCATGTATGGGTAATTTTTAAGTCAGGAGGCAGGAGGTAGAGGGCAGTAGGCAGAAGGTAATAATTTAAACTAAAATGCAAATGATATGTCTAAATTAAAGTCACAAAAAATTATCTCTTACCTCGAATATGTTTTTATGAATAAATTTAATTTGCCTTCTGCCTTTTGCCATCTGCCTTCTGCCTTCTTTGCCACATTTGTGTACTTTCAATTGCTTGATTTGATTCACTTAAAAAAGTAGATAATCTTTGCTGTGACATTATAGGCATTGTTTCTTCAATTTCTTTTGCATCAAATCTAAACTTATTAGAGTCGATAAAATATCTATCTCCCGGATACAGAAGCGGAAATTCAATTATTTTTAAAGTCTTTTCGTGCTTTTTGCACAAATCTTTAAACTTAGGATTACCTTTCAAAAAACTCCAATCATCTGTTTTACCTAAATTTTTGACAAAAACGTGAAGCATTTTATCCTTATACAAATTCAATGATTGTTTGAATAAATCTATAGATTCAAAACCACCATCACAAACAAACCACTTACAGATATCTACACCGTATTTATCTGCTACTTCCAATAAACGTCCGTTTTTTATCCAATTATTAACTTTTGGAAATACATTCGCGGGGAGATTGACAATTACGGGTTTTTCCCTCGCTAATTCAAAAATTACGTCAGCCCTATCTCCCTTATTTACTGCTTCACTAAATTCAGCGTCAACAGCATAATCATAGAAGCGCTTCACATCTTGATTCGTTATATCTGCATCCACCAAAGTATGTTCCAATTTATTGTCAATCGCATACTGCACCATGACGCGCGTAAACAGCGACTTCCCGACTCCTCCTTTTTCACCATCAACTAAATGTATTCTTGGCATAATTTAATAACCTGTATTAATCAAATGTTTCGCTATCAGTTGTCATTCCTGCTAAATTCCATGCTTGTAGGCTAGAATCTTCAAATTGCTCATCAATATTTGGTGTTGGCAAATTGATATCAAAATTTGATGGTGTATCTTTTTGAGGTTTTCTTGTCTCCAATCCTCCGAATACGGTGCATAAAACATCTGTAACCGCGTGTTCGTCCACTTTTATCGCAATGCTGACGTACTGAAGATGATTGGCGATCGCCTTTACCGAATCCAAAAATATCAATTCCAAAGTTTCGCGGGAATAACTTCCTTCGCTGTACAGTGCTAAAGCCATATAGTATACATTTAGAGCAGTCATTATCATTACGGTTTTATTTTGAAATGGATGCAGGCTTTCATTCTGAATGTAACTAAGCATTGTTGCTCTGTCTGAATCAAAAGCTGTTTGATAACGCCATGTGAAGTCTTTCTTTTTGTTCATATTCCTGAAGTTTAAGGAGTGGGGGAGGGGGAGAGTGGGGGAGTGGGAGAGTGGAGGAGTGGGAGAGTGGAGGAGTGGGGGAATGTTGGAATAAGTTATAGTTTCTTAGAGACAAATACTTTTCTTAGATATAGTTAGTCCTTTAGTGATATCAAAAAGAATCACTATTGTTGGACGAGATATGAACACAACAAGCGATTCTATTCTTGATATCAACCTTACACACTCCGGAATAAATCTTCAATAAGCAAGATTGTTACGAATAAAAGTGATTATTTCTTTATCACTCTTCTCCACTGCCCCTCTCCCCCGCTCCCCCACTCCCCCGCTCCTCCACTCCCCCATTCCTCCCCTCCCTCCTAATTGCCTTCACCTTAATACCGTGATAAACCGACAGCGCCCATACATCAGCTAAACGGTTCCCCAACCATTGCTCGTTTAAAGTTTGCGAAATTTTCACATCCCCATGCCAAACTATAGGTATTGTAGGAAAAACTGCGTCTAACTCTTCTCGCAAATAATCAGCCGTACCACCACAGATAATTAATTCATCCAATTCATTGTTATTCGGCAGTACCTCTTTTAACCAATTCACAAGCGCAATCGCATATTCCGCTCTAGACGAATTTACGACAGATATAATCTTTTTAATTTCAGTATCTTGAAGATTATTAGAACTACATAGATGGTAAAAATGTTGTGTTTTCGGTTCATCACCAGCAGCTACAATGGCTTCAATCAATTCTTCTGCTTCTAACCCTGACGTACCTTCGATAACTTTTTCTACCATCTTCGCCATACCCAATTTCGCAGTTTTACCCCGATTCAAAATACCGCGCCGAGATATGATTGCAGAGGCATTTCTATATCCCAACATCACCAAACCGATGACTTTGCGTCTTATTGCTTCACCCGTATTTTTGCAATACATCGCATAAATTCCACCAGCTTCAGGAAAACACTCGTAACCTATTAAGTTTATATTCATCTTTCCTGTAGGTGCATCAAATTGGGCTAAAGCTTCTTTAAGCATGGGTTTGAGTAATGCCGAATCTTCAAATTCCCCCGGTGGTAAAAGCAATGCTAATGAAATGTCAAAGGATTCGGGTAACTTAAATTTCTGTTTTATCACCCATACCGCAGCTAGGGTTTTAAATAAGGCGAGTTCATATTTACGAGGTTTTAGTCTTTGTGTAGCACCATAGGCACTTCTTGCCAAATAACCAATTGCTCGATAATCTTCACCAATTCCAACCCAGACCGCGTTTTCGGGATAAGCATTGTTTAAATTACGAGTCTGAAAAACCAGAGAGTCATAGTTCGCTTTGATTACACTTGGCTCTATCCAGATTGCTTTTGGCTTACCACCACGAATCTGT
>JBARZF010000584.1:0-9208 GCA_049649675.1 Rivularia sp. (in: cyanobacteria)
GCTACACGTTGTGAAAGCATCCGTTCAAACAAGCTTAACTTAAAAGGAGAGCATCGCAGCGCTCGGGAAGCTCGTTTTTGCGTTGAATTAGTATAGGTAAAACTTTTTTGAGCTTGTGAATCAATAGCAGGCATTTTGGATATATCGATTTTGCTTTAAATTACTATATTAATAGTATTTTTATTTTAATTTGCACAAAATTTGATAATTAAGATTATATTGGGCAATTTAATCGGATATTTCTTGAATTTCCAAAATATAAGCGTTCTAAAAAAATATGCTTACGTAAGTTCTATTTGTTTTCTACAAGATATATATAGTATTGTTCTTCAGCAACTATACTTCCTTTAAATTCATTTAGCTTAGTGAACTTTAACTGACTATTTTCAATATTGAGCGGAAAGCTTAATATGAGAACGTTTTTAGTTGAATTATTTTTGATAGCCGTATCAATTTTATCAACTAGTTCCGATTGACTATTTATAAATTTTCTTTGATGGTTATTAAAAAAACTACCCGATCTTTCATATTCTATATAATATATATTCTTATCTAAAAAAGCAGAAATAGGGGAAACTATAGTATCTTTAGTGCCAAGAATAAACTCTCCTGTTAGTTTTTGTTCTTTAATAAACTGTGATGCTACCTCACTTTTAGAAAATGGAAACATTAAATCCATACTATAAGCATATAAACCGGATAATGCTTGAATTAATAAAATAATTGTGATAATTTGCTTCTGATATTTTTTAAAATAATAAGTAACTTTTGGAAATATTTTAGGAATATCGGATGATTTGCTAACGAATCTACTCATCCAGATGCAGGCTAAGAAAAAGATAAATAAATTGCCATGATGCCTTAAAGTTCCTTGGTATTTTAACCATGTAAATAATATTATTCCTCCAGTACCGGATAAATATAACAATAGAATAACTGGTTTATCAATAAAGATCATTATTGAATAAAATAGCAAAAATAATGACATAAATAAGGCAAATAATGTCAAAATTAATGAATCATGAGTAAAATTTTTAGTCCAGAAGTGATATTCCCAAAATTTGGGTATGGGAATGTAGCTGTACCAAATTGCCCTCAAAGAATATGCAAAACGTTTTAATAAACTTGATAATAAATCAAATTTTGATCTAGCTGTTTCTTGTCCAATATTTTGCTGTATATCTTTGGCGGTATCTTGTATGGCGACAGGAAGTAGCTGAAAAACACATATACCTATACCTAATAATAATATAATCAAGCCTATACTTAGACTATTTATCTGTTTGCGACTTAATTTATATGGATTTAATTTGTTTTTATGTATTCTAATTGTATCAACGATTAAAGCAGCACTTAAACACAAACATATGATTAAACAATAAACATTTGTATTTGCTAAAAGAGCTAAAACTGAAAATAAACTAATAAAATTCCTGCTTTTTTGAGTAAAAAGATAACAGAACAGAAATATTAATAATAACCCTATACTATAATTTCTACTAATAACATTATATTCATAGAGGGGAAAATAACTAAAAGTGAAAAGAGTTTTTTGTAAAATATTGAAGGGGGATAGCTTCACAAAAACCCAAACAACAGCAGTCGAAATCAGTATATGAAAAAACTGCATTGCAAAAGGATTGTGAGTAAACTTAGTAATTATAAACAAACATAGGTGCCACAATCCTGGATGTCCTTCGTATTTTAAGTTTTCATATAAGTCAGTTAAAGTAGAAGCATCTCTTGCTATTAACCATGCTTGAGTTTCATCGCGCCACATCTCGTGATTGAGGATGCCAATAAAACTGAGAACAAAGAATACTAAGATTAGACAGTTTGAGTAAGTAAGATGTTTTGATAAAAAGCTATTTGGTTGAGTGAGCCGTTTTTGGGTTGTTACCATCGGTTGTTTAAACTAAATTTATTTTAAGTATTGCCTTCGATCTAATTAATTACTAGTTTGATGAGTTCTTTCCCAAAAAAAGCCTGCTACACTAGCAACTTGCGAGACAAATAACAATCCAGAGATCAATAATTTTGGTTGAGGCGTTGGTTGCGATAAAGGATACTTGAATAAATTAAAATAAAATGATAGCGGCTCAACTTTAATCTCTGTATGAGCGCGTTTGGCACGCACTTGGTGAAAGCAGAAAGCGCCGCGCCCGTAAAAAAAGTGCTGTCGCCAATAGCTTGATAATGTTAATTTATGAGCATGATATACCCGAACTTCTGGCGCGTAAACCATTTTGTTGCCGTATTGCAGCCAGCGATCGCAAAATTCTCGATCTTCTCCTGCTGCTAACGGAAAGCTTGTGTCGAAACCGCCGAGAGATTGAAAGCCGTCTGATGGTAGGGCAAAATTATTAGATGCGAAAAAATTCGACTGTTTTGAATCCAAATTGTAATAGTTATATAAATAGTCAATCAGCACTTGGCTAGTGGTTGAATAAAGATTATCGGGAAGAGCATTAAGAGTTTTACCACCGATCATGCTATCTGGTGCTGTAGCGAAACGCGCTGCTAACTTGGTTAACCAATCTGGTGCAGGTTTACAATCATCGTCGGTAAAAGCTAGCAAATCCCCCTTGGCTTGCTTCGCAGCAGTATTTCGAGCAGATGCTGGTCCTTGATTTTCTTGTTTAAATAAGGTGATTTCTAACCGACCTTTGAAGAGTTCTACTACTGGTTCAAGTGATGTTTTACTACCATCATCAACTACTATCGCTTCAAAGCAATCGCGGGGATATTCTAGATTCGTCAAAGATTCAAGACAGTCTGTCAATCTTTCAGGACGATTATAAGTAGGGATAACGATAGAAATAAATGGTGTTAACTTGTTGGAATTGCTCATCTTTTTATATTTTCAAAATGAATTAGGTTTTTTACGCAGTTGTCTTAGGTTTTGTAGTATTTCTACAATGGCTTTTCTGCCTCCAGGAAGCACTAACCACAATAAGATATAGGTAAGAGAAAAAATAGTAAAACTAACTAATAAAGTAATAATTAAGTTGTTAAAACTAGGCAATACTTGTTTACACAGATAAAGTAGAACTGCTGCACTAATAGAAGAAAAGGCTGGACAACCGACTGCGGCAAGAAAATCTTTTCCTGTTAAAGGCGATGTTTTCAAACAAAAAGCTACCGATGGATAAGTCAGCAAACAAATCGCAGTAGTATAACCTGCTGCAACACCAAAAGCACCCCATTGCGAACCTATGACTACGCCGATAATTACAATCGGTGTATGGATGAGTGCCCAGCGAAACTGCTGCTGAGTTTGTCCTGCCGATACATAAAGCCATTTAGTTACTCGGTACATACTACCGACAAATACTGCGACGCTCAATACTCGAAACAGCGAAACCGCTTCCAACCATTGATTTCCTAACAGCAATAGCAGAATATTCCGAGCATCAACAAACGAAAATGCTAGCGCTGGCATACATAGAGCAAACAGTAACATTAGTCCTTTGCGGCAGTAGCTGCGGTATCGATTTGTATCGTGTAGCGTGCGACTGAAACTGGATACTGCTACGTCAAAAAGTGGAAAGTAAACCTGTTCAAAAGAGAAATAAGACCATTTATAGGCAACTTGATAAAGTCCTAATGCTGTAGCTCCACTTAAGTAGCCAACAAGTATACGGTCTAATTGCATACCGATACGCATGAGAAACCTAAAACCTGTCAAATGCGCTCCGTAAGATAACATAGCCTGCAAGTTTACGTTGCTTTTCTCACTTTTAATCTGTTTTTCGGGTAGCCAAGGACAGATTATCAAATAACTGATACTTTGTATCAACTGCATTACAACTAACTGTAATACTAATGCCCAATAGCTCCAACCTTTATAAGCCGCGAAAATGGCACTTCCAGCAGCAACAACTTGTGAAATAACTTCAATTATCGTAAGTACGCCAAAACGCATCTGTCGTTTTAACAGTGACTTATGCACGAATGTTAAGCAAACTGCGAGAAAACCAAAAGTCATCAAAAGGGTAATTCCAATTAACTCTTGTTTCCCATAAAAATGGGCGAGAATCGGAGCCATAATTACCATCAAGCCAATAATTACAGCGTTAACTTTCAACGATAGCCAGAAGCTGAGGCTAAGTTGTTCGTTATCGAGTTCTTCCCGCTGTACGGTAGCAGTTTCTAAACCAAAATTGCTCAAACTGTCCGCGAAGGCAAGTAGAGGTGCAACCATCGCCACTAAACCAAAGTCTCCTGGGGTTAATATCCTAGCCAGGATAGCAGTTGAGCCAATTCCTAAAACAAGTTTGATTGGTTGAGCCGCAAAGTTAATTAAACCAGATAAAAGCGATCTACGTTTAAGATCGGAACGAAGACTATCGGTGTTTAAATGACGATTAATTTTCACAATTAACGTCCCTTCGCTACTCGTTTTATTTTGTTAGTTGACCAATCTTTAAATAGGTTAGCTTTCGCATTCAATGTTCTTTCACTAGTAATAAAGTTGTATATTTGTTTTACATTTTCGCTAACATTTAATTTCGCTGGAGTAATGGCTGTTTCAAGTTGAGTTTGACTAATATTTAAAGGTATGGAAGGTAAGCTTTCCTCAGATTCCGATATTGGGTAATTTAGTAACTCCATCATCTCACCGGCAATTCGTTCAGCTTTTGCTTTTTGCTTGGATGTAAATACCTGTCGCCATTGAGCAGATTTCCCTTTTCGTAGATGCTTAGGGCTTTGTTTCTTCATCCTGTCAAAGCTAACATCTGATTTGATTTGATTAATTACATTTTGATCTAATTCAATCTCTAAGTAATCAAGTAAGCGGGGTAATTCTGAATCTATATCGTTTAGAAACCGCTCGTAGAAGATGGGATAAATATTTAGTTTATCTTGATATTTTAGATAACCGCCTACATGATTAACCCAGTTTCTCAGCATTACATCAAGACGATTTTCTAGATAAGATTCGGGATTTTCTTCGTAGTGAGGTGGATGATTCTTTAATTTATGTTCGGTAAAGCAATATTTAGAATAAGAAATCGCTACATCACGCGGATCGCGAATTATATAAACAATTTTATTAAATTTTGATAGAACTTCTAAACCGTAAGAATTCATCGGTGAATGAGTCCAAACAAGACTGCATTTATTAATATAATCATCAATATCTGCAATTTCTTCTTGAAACACAGCACTAATACGGAATTCGCAATAATTTTTCTTGATATTTAGAAAATCCATATCATTTTGTCCGGCAAAACTCAAATCCCAAGTTTGAGCAACTTTATAGATGGGATGAGTTCTCAAAAAGCTTTTATATTCTAAACCCGCTTTTTGATTAATACTTATAAGGATAGTATATAGCCAATAATTACCGCTTTTTGGCACACCTGCTTGTAAAATTGTCATTCGATTTTGGATTTTATATTTTAGATTTTGGATTGTCTTCTTGAAAAAATACTTACCATACAGAGGTTAGTTGCTAATTTCTCGATAAATATCTAAAAAACTTTGAGTGCGTCGTTCTTCGCTGAATTCTTCCATTGCTCGTTTGCGTCCAGCCTGTCCCATTTCTTCTGCTAATTCCCGGCTACTAAGTAACTTTAATAAAGCATCTGAAAGGGCTGCAACATCTCCCGGTTTAACTAAAAATCCCGTCTCATTATCGCTAACAATTTCTGGTTGTGCGCCCGTAGCACTGGCAATTACAGCCGTACCTCGCATCATTGCTTCGGTGGTGACGTTGCCAAAGGGTTCTGCCCATAATGAAGGTACGACTTGTACCCAAGCTGAATCAAAGTGTTGCTCTAATTCTTCACGGGTTATGTGTCCCAACCATTTAACACTCTTGTTAATACCTAATTCTTCAGCTAAGGATTTGAGATTTTCTGCTTCTACTCCTTGCCCTGCAATAATTAATTTAGCTTCGGGTACTAGTTCCTTTACCAGTGCAAACGCCTTTAATAAAACGTCAATTCCCTTTTCTAAAACTAGTCTTCCTGCAAAAGCAACAGTTGGTGGTTCGTTAAGAGGTGGACGTAATTCTCGCTTAGGTACGCCATTATGAACTACTTTTACAGGTGTAATACCTTCAGCTTCTAAATTTGCTTTCATTGCATGACTCAATGCCACCACTGTATTAAAAGAGTGTCGCCACTGCAACCACATCTGTCGCTGCACCATAAACACCGCCCAAGATTGGGGTGTCAAGCAACCATGACGCAAGCAAGCTTTACCTGCTTTATATTTGCAAGGGCTGCCATCAGGTAGTAATTTAGTTCCCCTTGGACAAATAGCTTTATATACTGCTGTTTGATATAAACATGGCACATTTTCAAACAATGGCAAAATCAACGGTGAAAGTTGCCACATAAACATTCGCACGTGAACTACATCTGGTTGAAATTCGTTCAGGGCACGGCGCAAATTTAAATAAGCTGACACATTTGCAGTTTGCGAAACTACTTGAAACAGCGTATTTGTACCGAAACAACTGTATTCAGAAAGCAAAGGGCTATTAGCTACTGGTTGAGCGTCACTGGAAAACAAACGCACATCATGAGATAACGATCGCAGGTTATCACGGAGGGAAAGGATTTGTGTCTCCGCACCTCCAGTAGCAGTACCAACATCATTGAGTAGAAGAATTTTCATTCAAAGCAGCCCCAAGAGGGGGAATTCAATTTTTTTCTGTTCTCTATTCCCTATTACCCATTCCCTATTCCCTATTTCAAACTTCAGATAATGTTTGTGGTGCAGTTATATTCGGAGTTGTTTTAGGCTGAAGATGTTTTTTAGCATAGGTATCTGTGAGATAGCGATTTACTAACTTTTCTACGGGTGCCAACAAACCGTACATTAATACTTTTTGCAAAAACTGATTCTGAATACCAAAACTTAAAGAGCGAACTATCGGCATTAAAATTGTATCTCTACGTCTCCAACCCAATGCTTTATATTTATGTTGAAAATATCCGTCTTCAGCTAGATTCCATTTTTGTCGCAACCGTGAAAGACTTCCTAACTCCCAAGCGTCGCTCCAACGCAACATATAGTAATGTATGTCGCTGAATTTTAAAGGTGATGTGGGAACGTAGGTGACGAGACTCGCAGGCTCAAAGTAAACGCTACCGCCATTTTTAGCAACATTCATACAAAAGTCGAGATGTTCTTTTGAATTGAGCATCTGTTCGTCAAACATTCCTAAGTGCTGGAATACTTTAGTACGAACCAACATGACGTGGAATTCGCAAAGTTCGGTTTCTGTACGCTGTAATTTTACTCGCGGATCTGTAATTTTTTTACCTTGCTTATACATTTTTTCACGTAAACGCCGTCTACCTTTAGCGTCTACAACAACGCGAGATTCGCCACCTGCAAAGTGGATTTCTTCGTGTAAAGGCAGGTATTGAAACATCAATGGACCAACTACTGTAGCTTCGGTGTCTTCAGAACAGTCAATTAAAGCTTTTAACCATCCCGAAGCAGGAATAATATCGTTATCTACGAAAGCGACATATTTGGTATCAATTTCTGCTAAACCAATATTTCTAGCGTTATTAGGAGTTAAATAATAGTCGGTGCGAATTAATTTAAAACCTTTTTCCTGGGCTTGACTTTGCAAATATTCGCGTGTTTTTTTCGGAGAATTTCCGTCTATATATATTAATTTAAACGGAATTTGAGTATTTTCATAAATACTTTCTAAGGACTCGCGGGTATAGCTAAAGCGTTCGCGAGGGGAAACAATTATTGTTACTTGAGGTTCGCTCATAAGCTGCTGCTGATTTCAAAAATTAGGGTTGAATAAATTGATTTTTAGGGAACGGGGAATAGGGAATGGGGAACAGAGGAAGAAAACGATACGATTAGTTATTACAACTAGCTTTTTAACGTAAACAGGACTTACGGTATTGTCACAAATTGTTGATGGTGCGTGACGCTACAAACCTTATTGCTACGTTCAAATTCTTTCATAGCGTCACACACCCTACAAGAAAACTAACGTGTAGGTAAAAGTTCCAAAACTGTTCCCTGTTCCCTGTTCCCTATTTACTATTTTTAGAAGCTACAGCAGTCAAATCGTTATCATCTTCTGATGAAGCAACTTCCTTCCATTCTTCTTTGGTAAAGTCTTCGTGATATGAACGTTCAACATTGACGTTCCACAAATCGTGTTTCTCTCCTAACAGATTTTTAGCTGCTAATAATGCTGTAAGCATCGAATGGTCTTGGTTATTATAACGATGCATTCCATTACGACCGCTAGTTTGCAAATTTTCAAATCCTTGCAAATAATTTTGAATTACATCTAAATGCTGGCGATAATCTCTGTCATACACTGGATAGGCTTTGGGTTGACGAATTACAACTCCGTCTTCTACAACCGCATCTCCAGCTAATCCCAAAGTTTTTAATTCTTTTGTTGCCAACTCGATTAATTCTTCATCTGTTTTAGACCATAAAGAATCACCAATATTAGCGAAATATTCCATACCCAAACAAGTTTTACTAGAATCGGGAACCATTTCGGCGCTCCAATTCTTGAAGTTTTGAATCCTACCTACTTTCACTTGTGGAGAATGAATATAAATCCAGTTATCTGGGAATAAATCAGGTGCATTTACAATCAACGATACAATCAGAAAATCGCGGTACTTCAGACCGTTTGCAGCTTGTAAGACCTCGCTCGGTGTTGCCGGGTCCATTTTCTGAACCAGTTTATTTAAAGGCATAGTCGATATAAAATTCTTAGCCTCAAACTGTATTAAATTATCATCCCGTTCGGCAAAAACTTTAGTAATACGCTGCCCTTCACGCTCCATTCCCAGTACTTTGGTATTCATATGCACTTCACCGCCAGCTTCTTCGATCTTTTCGGCGAAGCGTTCCCACATCATCCCCGGTCCTAATCTGGGATAGTCAAATTCTTTAATTAAAGTTTTGGTGTCATTTTTACCAATTAATGCATTTAATACTGCCGTTTTTACTGACAGACCTTTGATGCGCTGTGCTGCCCATTCAGCTTGAATCTGATTGCAGGGAATACCCCAAACTTTCTCGGTATAGGTTTTGAAAAATGTTTTATAAAGGCGATCGCCAAATCGATTTGTCACCCACTGCTCTAAATTATCTTCGACAGGAAGCGGTTGACGCTTTGCTTGCAAGTAAGACCAGATAATCAAAAAACTTTCTGATATACCAAGCTTCTGAAGAGTGTCAAACGCACTCA
>JBARZF010000585.1:0-12046 GCA_049649675.1 Rivularia sp. (in: cyanobacteria)
TGGTCGCTAATAAAATATATTTGTACTTAAACCGCGCAAAATAATCTTAGACATTAAAGCATAATATCAGTTTTTATGTCTAACTATGTCGATTATTGTCTAACTATACGGATTCAGATTATAGCCCCAATTATATCGCCTATGAAACAACCTTTAATTTTGTTAGCCTAGTTATATAAGGTAAAAAGAGGTTTTAATATGGCTAGTATAAATCTGCGTCGAAATGAAAATGTTAGCGGCGATTTTTATGTTGATACTAGCTGCATTGATTGCGATACTTGTCGTTGGATGAACGGTGAAGTTTTTACTCGTGAAGATGGAATGTCAGCGGTACACCACCAACCAACGGATGAAAAAGAAAGATTAGCTGCACTTCAAGCTTTATTATCTTGTCCTACGGCTTCGATTGGTACTGTGGAAAAACCACAGGATATTAAAGATGCTCAGTTAAGTTTTCCAATTCCGGTAGAAGAAAATGTTTACCATTGCGGCTACCATTCGGAAAAATCCTTTGGTGCAGCTAGTTATTTTATTCAACTACCGGGCGGCAATATCTTAGTAGATTCTCCCCGATTTACGCCGCCTTTGGTAAAGCGTTTGGAAAAAATGGGGGGAATTCGCTATATGTATCTGACTCATCGAGATGATGTTGCCGACCATCAAAAATTTGCCGAACATTTTGGTTGTCAGCGCATCCTCCATGAGGAAGAAATTAGTGCAAATACTCGCGATGTGGAAATTAAGTTGAGCGGTGAAGAACCTTTTAATTTAACTCCGGAATTATTAATTATTACTGTTCCTGGGCATACTAAAGGACATACCGTTTTACTCTATAAAAATAAATTTTTGTTTACTGGCGACCATTTAGCCTGGTCAGATCGATTAAAACAACTCGTAGCGTTCCGAAATTTCTGCTGGTATTCCTGGGATGAGCTACGTAAATCAATGCCAAAATTAACTAATTATTCTTTTGAATGGGTTTTACCCGGTCACGGTCGCAGGTATCATACTGATACTGAAACTATGCAGCAAGAATTAAAAAAATGTATTAATTGGATGGAAACGGTTTAGAAGAATGTCTGAGAAGTCAAGAAGTAGACTCGGAACCTCTCTCCAAACCTCTCTCCTACAAGGAGAGAGGCTTATTTACCCCCCTTCCCTGGTAGGGAAGGGGCTGGGGGTTAGGTTTCCGAAATTTTAATGTTAATAATAATATTTACACACCTAATAAGCAGGTAAATAATAATACAACTATAATCTAGACTGTCTTAGTATAATTTTGTTGGCTTATAACATAAGCGCAGTCACTCAATTTTTTTGAACTTTTAATTAGATACTTTACGAATTGAAAGAATATTTAATACTTAATTTTTTTTGAGATTTAATTAAGTTTAAATATATATCCTGTATTTAGGCAGTTCCGGTAAATCCCACAGAGCAAATTAATCAGTAGCAAAATATCTCATGACTTCTTCTATACCCGAAAATCCACAAGTTGAAGATAAAGGAAACTACGACTTTTTTGTTGTAGGCATTGGTGCGTCGGCTGGAGGGCTGCGTGCTTTGGAAGAATTTTTTGCGAATATGCCTGCTGATAGTGGGGCTACGTATGTTGTAATCCAGCATTTGTCACCTGATTTCAAAAGTTTGATGAAGGAATTGCTGGGAAGAACTACGAGAATGGAGATTTATCGGGTAGAAGATGGGATGGAAATCAAGCCCAATTGCGTTTATTTGATTCCTCCCGGTCAAAATTTAGAAGTTAGAAACCGCCGCTTGCAGCTACAGCGTCAGGATAGAGAGCGCCCCGGACCTAATTTTCCCATTGATATATTTTTACAGTCTTTAGGTGAAGATGCTGGCGATCGCGCTATTGGTGTAGTGCTTTCTGGTACTGGTAGCGATGGTTCGGAAGGTTTGCGGATGCTCAACGAATCCGGGGGTATTGGCATGGTGCAAGATCCTGCCACGGCTGAGTTTGACGGAATGCCAACTAGTGCGATCGCCACTAGAATTGTAGACAGTATTGGTTCGCCTTTAGAACTGGCAGAAGTGATATATGATTTTGTCAAAGCACCTGCGAATGAAGAAAGAAATAACGAACCGCGTTCCAAGTTAGCGTTAGATTCTTTTCGGTTGGGACAAATTACGAATATTCTCAACCGTCATCAGCACATTAATTTTACGCACTACAAGCCTTCTACTCTTTCTAGACGCATTCATCGCCGCTGTTTGATTACGGGATACCAAAATATTGATGATTATATTGGGCGTTTGCAAATCGAGCGTCAAGAAAGAGAAATTCTTTGTCAAGATTTGCTCATTAGCGTGACAAAATTTTTCCGCGATGGAGCAGCTTGGGAATTTATGGAAACGAATGTAATTCCCACTGCGATCGAAAAAATCGAGTGGGGTGGGGAGCTAAGATGCTGGGTAAGTGCTTGCGCTACAGGAGAAGAAGCTTATACCCTGGCAATTTTGATCGATGAAGCTATTTCCGATTTAGATAAACAAATAAAAGTCAAAATATTTGCTACAGATATTGATCGAATTGCTTTAGAAAAAGCTGCGAATGGGGTTTATCCAGAAAGTATTGTCAAGGATCTCAATCCCGAACGTTTAGAACGATATTTTATTCGTCAAGAGCAAAGTTTTCAAGTATCCAAGGAACTGCGAGAAAAGTTGATTTTCGCACCTCACGACTTGACTAAGGATGCTAATTTTACTCGGATGCATCTGATTACTTGCCGCAACGTGCTGATTTATATGCAGCCTCAGCTACAGCAGCAGGTATTACGCAACTTTCATTTTTCCTTGGTACCAAAAGGCTTTTTATTGCTGGGAGAAGCAGAGACTGTTGCATATTTTGAAGATGAACTTGTCCCGGTTGAGAAAAAACATAAAATTTATCAAAAAGCTAGAGATTCGCGGCTTCCTTTACCTGTAAGAGGTGTAGAAAACTTTTCTAAACATTTATTATCGCAGCCTTCAGTTAAACAAGCACCCAGATCGACTAAAGAGCCAATGCTTGAAGCTGCTTTAAATAACTTGTTAGGGCAGCAAAAAGCAACTTGTCTGCTGGTAGATAAAAATAATCACATAGTTTATATGTTTGAGGACTTAGCAAAAGTACTCAAATTTCCTACAGGTAATCCTACTACAGAAGCAATTAAATTAGTGATTCCGGCGCTGCAACTTCCCCTCAATACTGCATTACGTCGCGCTCAAAAAGAACGTACTCCCGTTGCATACACTGGAATTAAGGTTGAGAAAGGCGATAAGCATCGCATTCTCAGCTTAAAAGTCAGCTACGAACAAGCAAGTAAAATCGCTGGTGACTTCTTGATGGTGACAATTGCCGAAGATGCAGAAGTTGTAGCTGCACCAGAAGCACGTCATTTTGAAGCAGATAGTGAAGTATCCCATCGGATATTGGATTTAGAATACGAGTTACAGCAAAGTCGCGAAAATTTACAATCAACTATTGAAGAGTTGGAAACTACTAACGAAGAGCAGCAAGCGACTAACGAAGAATTAATTGCTTCCAACGAAGAATTACAAAGTACTAATGAGGAACTGCATTCGGTAAATGAAGAACTGTTCACCGTCAATGCCGAATATCAATCCAAAATAAACGAATTAACCGAGTTAAATGCTGATGTCGATAACTTGCTGCAAAGTACCGATATTGGTGTTGTATTTCTAGATAAAAATTTAAAAATTCGTAAATTTACCCCAGCAGCAACAGCAGCGATTAATTTAGTCGATGCAGATATTGGTCGTCCCCTACAGCATATTACCAATAACATCGACTTTGCCGAATTTACTGAACTGCTGCACGAGGTTCTCAACTCCGAAAAACCAAAGCAAAGAGAGGTTAAATTGAGTTCTACGGAAAGACATTTGTTAATGCGGATTTATCCTTACTGGCAAAAAGAAGAATGTTGCGATGGGGTAGTGTTAACTTTTGTAGATGTAGATCAAATGAAACAAGTCCAACAAGAACTCCAGCAAACTTACAATGCATTGGAGAAAAATGAAAAACAGCTACAGGCAGTTTTAGATAATACTACATCAGTCATTTATGTCAAAGATATTGAAGGACGTTACCTGCTCGGAAATCAACAGCTTAGTGCAGTTGCTGGTTTGCAGTTACAACAAGTTTTAGGTAAAACAGACAGCGAACTTTTTGCACCAGGAAATTACGAAATATACCAAGCTAACGATCGGAGAGTTATCGCAGAAAATACTGTTTTAGAATTTGAAGAAATACTTCCCCAACCTGACGGCGAAAATCATACCTATATTTCCATCAAAGCACCTTTATGCGACGATCGAGGGAAACCTTATGCAGTTTGCGGTATTTCTACTAATATAACTAAACAAACTTCTATTCAAGAAAAACTTAATCAAACTAATGCCGAACTTGTTCGAGCTAAAGAAACAGCAGAAGCAGCCAATCACGCTAAAAGCGAGTTTCTCGCTAGAATGACTCACGAATTGCGAACTCCCCTGAATGCAATTCTGGGTTTCACTCAAATCTTGAGTAGAAATCCGAAATTAGAAAATAAACAAAAGCAGTATTTAGATACAATTCTTCGTAGCGGTAAGCATTTACTCGAATTAATCAACGATATTTTGGATATTTCTAAGATCGAAGCAGGTATGGCAGAAGTCAACGTTACCAGTTTCGATCTTTATAGCTTGCTTGATGGTATCGAAGCAATGTTACACGTCAAAGCCAGAGCCAAACAACTGCGATTGAAGTTTGAGCTAAATCCAGAACTTCCCCAATACGTGCAAACCGATGAAAGTAAATTGCGCCAAGTACTGATAAATATTTTAGAAAATGCGATTAAATTTACCAAAACAGGTAGCGTTATATTGCGAGTGGAAGTATTTGAAGAAGACATCTCCCCATCCCCCCATCCCCCCATCCCCCCATCTCTTTCTACGCCCTCTTCCTTAGGTTTGAAATTCCAAGTAGAAGATACCGGAAAAGGAATCGCAGCACAAGAATTAAATCATATTTTCGATGCTTTTGTGCAAAGCAACCCCACTTACCAAGCTGAAGATGGAACTGGTTTGGGATTAGCAATTTGCAAGCGCTTCGTACAGTTAATGGGTGGAGACATTGAGATCCAAAGTACTGTAGGAAAAGGAACAACAGTTCAATTTCATATTTTGCTCAGTTTAGCCGAAAAACCGCCGGAATTAACTCAACCTATTGCTAAAGGGCGTATTCTCGGTTTGAAACCAAATCATTCAAATAATCGCATTCTTATTGTTGAAGATAACTGGGATAACCGTCAGCTATTACTACAGATTCTTGTACCTTTAGGATTTAAAATTATTGAAGCTGCTAATGGTCAACAAGCAATAGAAATGTGGGAAAAAGAACAGCCCAATCTGATCTTAATGGATATGCGAATGCCTGTAATGAATGGGTATGAAGCTACTAAAATTATCAAACAAAAAATGATAAAAAATACAGCAGAAAACCAGGATAATACAGTAATTATCGCTTTAACAGCAACGGCATTTAATGAAGATAGAAAATTAATGTTGGAATTGGGTTGCAATGATTTTATCCGTAAACCATTTCAAGAAGAGATTCTTCTAAATAAAATTGCTAAATATTTAGGAGTTGAATATATTTATGAATCCGACGAAGGTGACAATAATATTGCTTATGCCAAACAAAACAATGTAGAGCAGTTAACTCCCGAAGCTTTAAAAGTGATGCCAGAAGAATGGTGTAAATCTCTTCACCAAAAAGCAACTAACTGCAATCAAGATTGTGTTTTACAACTACTATCTCAAATTCCCGAACATCACCAAAGCCTCAAACTACAACTTGAAGATTTAGCCGATAACTATCAATTCGACCAAATTTCTAAGTTAAGTGATATGTAGAGAATTGGGAATTGGGAATTGGTAATAATGCCAGAAATTGACGGTTATCAACTTTGTCAGCAACTTAAAGAGAATAAAACTGCGATATAGAAATACCAGTGATTTTTTTAAGTGCGTTAGCAAGAGGTTTGGATAGAAAGAAGGGGTTTCAAGCAGGTGCTGTTGGTTATTTAACTAAACCGTTTGAGCTTGAATTATTTGCTTATCTTATAGCGAAATTAAGATCGTTTATCAATAGAATGTATTTTTTGGGTTGGTTTGGGTGAAGCCGGAATCTGGAAGGAAATTTCCGGCTTCACCTCGATCTGAATGCAAATCTATGGGAAAAACCCTTATTTTCTCGATTTAGTAATATTGTTACTGGATAAAAATAGTAACAAAAGTTATAGAAATAGTTGATTATTCTGGTATAATAAGTAAAACTGATAATTAAATATTACCTGCAATACTTGACAAAAAGTAAATATTGGGAAAAATACTAAAAAATAGTCATCTAAAATTCCCGATAATATTTGTTCAATAAGTACAAATGGAATTCCCCTTTTGAAGAGGAATTCCATTCGGGAATTCATGATTTATGAATTGAAGTCTTTATAAGTCAATATTCGTGCCGTCGATAGTTAATTTAATAACCAACTGTTGATAGCGTAAATATTGATTAGACAACAGCCATCGGACGGCTACCGGCAGCGTGACGATCTATCACTTGGTCAATTAAGCCATAATCTTTGGCTTCCGAGGGCGACATGAAGAAATCTCTTTCGGTATCTTCTGCAATGCGCTCAATGGGTTGACCAGTATTTTCAGCCAAATAATTATTTAGCTGTTGCTTGTGATAGAGAATCTCTTTCGCTTGAATTTCAATATCGGTTGCTTGCCCTTGCGCCCCACCTAAAGGTTGGTGAATCATAATTCGAGAATGAGGTAAACTCATCCGCTTACCTTTAGTGCCAGCAGTTAGCAAGAAAGCACCCATACTAGCAGCGAGTCCGGTGCAGATAGTACAAATATCCGGACGGATATGTCTCATGGTATCAAAAATTCCCATGCCAGCAGTTACCGAACCACCAGGAGAATTGATATACATATAAATATCTTTCTCCGCATCTTCAGCGTCCAACAGCAACATTTGGGCAACTATCAAGTTAGCTACGTTGCTATCAATAGGTTGTCCTAAGAAGATGATGCGATCGCGCAGTAGTCGCGAATAGATATCAAAGGCGCGTTCGCCGCGACCGGATTGCTCAATAACGATAGGAATCATGCAGCCTAGTTCATAGTTAGATTACATACATTTTATCGATTACTAAGCGGTTTGTTGTCATCAACAGTACGTTTGCAACAATATTGATTCCTAAGCATAATATTTACCAAGTTGTACTCAAGTAATATAACTTAGGCAAGTAGACAAAAATATCACACAAGCTATATTTATATTGCCCGATGTCCGGATAAAAGTATCATTGCAGGTAAAACAATAGTACGAGAGGTATATTTGCCCTTCTATATAAATTTCAAATGCCATCTATTTAGAGTTACAGGAAAACGTCATGTTAAGAAGATTAGTACAAGCAACAATCATAACTTTATTACTTAATTTAATATTTGGATTAAGCGACCATAGCAACCAAATAATAACTTCAAAAATTGAGTCTCCCATAGATATGTACTCAGAACCAGTGGTTAGTTTACTAGTTCGCTCTTTGAAATAGATTAGCCATATAGCGAGCTTAATAGTAAGATAGCCATAATAGGTATTGATAAAAGTATAGATGTAAACAAGTAAAAAGCTGATTGCGCGAGGCTTTTCGCTTTATAGCGATTAATGTTACGGTATTCTTTACTGTATCTTTTATAAATTATTTCACTAATATCATTTAGCTTTGCGTTGTATGGGTGCAGCCTCATATTTTGCAAAAAATATCTCTATTTTTAGCGAATTCGTGGGTTCTAATTACCTATTTATCTGTATTTTATCGTAGAATATTGTAGTATTTTTTGATACTAATCCATCTTAAAGAAACCCATCTTCCAACAAAGGATGGGTTTCTTTATTTTGTTGAATTTATAGTCGTTTTAGCTAATCTTGGTAGTGAGAGCCGAACAAGTTTAGTAGTAGCGTTGTCTTCGCCTGCGAAATCCGCAATGATGAGGCGAGTACAGCGCTACTACGAACCCATGAAAAGAAATCAAATGCATCACAAGCGTAAATTGGGTAAAACAATTTTCAAAGCGTGTGGGATCGAATTTAAACGATAAACTAAGTAAAGAAAAGGCTTTTCATCTTTTTGGAATTATGACTAATCGCCTCGATCGCGCTCAAAGTCTTTACCTCCGCAAACACGCCGAAAATCCAATTGATTGGTGGAGTTGGTGTTCGGATGCCCACGCAACAGCCAAGTCGCAAAACAAACCTATATTTCTCTCCATCGGTTATTCAAGCTGTCACTGGTGTACCGTGATGGAGGGGGAAGCTTTTTCAGATTTGAAAATAGCTGAATATATGAATGCCAATTTTCTTCCAATTAAAGTTGATCGGGAAGAAAGACCAGATATTGACAGCATTTATATGCAATCATTACAGATGATGAGCGGTCAAGGAGGTTGGCCTTTAAATGTTTTTCTTTCTCCCGATGACTTAGTACCATTCTATGCCGGAACCTATTTCCCTTTAGAAGAACGTTACGGCCGTCCGGGTTTTTTACAGGTACTGCAAGCAATTCGTCATTATTACGATACAGAAAAACAAGACTTGCAAAAACGTAAAGCAGTTATTTTAGAATCGCTGCTCGAATCCGCTGTATTGCAAACTGAAACTACCGCAGAAACAGTAGACAATCAATTATTAAATAAAGCTTGGGAAACTTTCACTGGAATTATCACTCGCAACCAGCAGGGCAATAGTTTTCCTACGATCCCCTACGCACAGATGGCACTGCAAGGAAGCAGATTTGAATTTAAATCAAGATACGATGGCAAACAAATTTGTGCCCAACGAGGATTGGATTTAGCGCTTGGTGGAATTTTTGACCATGTTGCCGGTGGCTTCCATCGCTATACGGTCGATCCCACCTGGACTGTGCCTCATTTTGAGAAGATGCTTTACGATAACGGTCAGATAGTAGAATATTTGGCTAACTTGTGGAGTGCGGGGATCGAAGAACCAGTTTTTAGTCGTGCGATCGCGAAAACCGTAAACTGGTTACAGCGAGAAATGACAGCACCCCAAGGTTATTTCTATGCTGCTCAAGATGCGGATAGTTTTATTACCCAAGAAGATGTTGAACCGGAAGAAGGTGCATTTTATGTTTGGAGTTACAGCGAATTAGAAGAACTGTTAACTTCAGAAGAATTAACCCAACTGCAACAAATTTTTACAGTTACACCCAACGGTAACTTTGAAAATCAAAATGTTTTGCAAAAGCTTAACTCCGAGCAATTAAGCGATTCGGTTGAAGCTATTTTAGAGAAGTTATTCGTTGCTCGTTACGGTAGCAGCAGCGATGCAATTAAAACCTTTGCTCCCGCTCGTGAGAATAGTGAAGCAAAATCTCATAATTGGCAAGGTCGAATTCCACCAGTTACAGATACCAAAATGATTGTTGCTTGGAATAGTTTAATGATTTCGGGTTTGGCAAAAGCTTATGCAGTATTTTCACAGCCAGAATATCTCGAATTAGCAACTCAAGCAACCAAATTTATCTTAGAAAATCAATTTGTTGATGGAAGATTTCACAGATTGAATTACGAAGGTAAACCGAGTGTATTGGCACAATCGGAGGATTATGCTTTATTTCTCAAAGCTTTGCTAGATTTACATCAAGCTTCTTTGAAAACCGATAACGAATCTTCTTTATGGTTAGAAAAAGCAGTTTCCCTCCAAGAAGAATTCAACGAATATTTATGGAGTATCGAATTTTGTGGTTATTTTAATACAGCAAGCGATGCCAGCCAAGAATTGATTGTCAGAGAACGTAATTATATTGATAGTGCTACACCTTCCGCCAACGGAATAGCTTTATCCAATTTGGTAAGACTGACTTTAATTACAGATAATCTTCAATACTTGAATTTAGCAGAACAGGGATTAAAAGCATTTCGCAACGTTATGAATAACGCTACTCAAGCTTGTCCCAGTTTATTTGTCGCTTTAGATTGGTATAGAAACTGTACTTTAATTCGTACCCAAAAAGAGCGGATAAACTCGCTTATATCTGGATTTTTCCCCGTTGCAATGTTTGTCGAACAATCCGATTTACCTCAAAATAGCATCGGCTTAGTTTGCCAAGGATTAAAATGTCTCGCACCCGCCCAAAGTGAAGAGAAATTATTAGAGCAAGTAGCTTCTAGTTATAAGAGAGGGAGTTGAGGAGATGGGGAGATGGGGAGATGGGGAGATGGGGTAGTTAGATTTAGATAGCGAGCGAGACGTATGTCAGAGCCGGACACGCTACGCTAACGCACTCCTAATTCCTAACTCCTAACTCTTAATTTCTAACTCCAATCTAAAATCTAAAATCTAAAGTACTCTCCCCTTTGACAGCTGTCCCCTCAAACCTATAACCTAACAGAACAACTATTTATTGCTCACTGGTTACTGCTCACTGGTTACTGCTCACTGCTCACTGATGAAACATACGCTTTCGGTACTTGTAGAAGATGAAGCGGGAGTTCTCTCGCGAATTTCCAGTTTATTTGCACGTCGTGGCTTTAATATAGAAAGTCTTGCGGTAGGCCCAGCCGAACAACAGGGAATTTCCAGAATTACGATGGTTGTGCCTGGTGATGACCGTATTATTGAACAACTTACGAAGCAATTATATAAGTTAATTAACGTTCTCAAGGTTCAAGACATCACAGAAATTCCCTGTGTGGAACGAGAATTAATGTTGATTAAAGTGAATGCTACTAGTAGTAATCGTTCGGAGGTTGTTGAATTAGCTCAGATTTTCCGAGCGCGAGTGGTAGATGTCGCAGAAGATTCCTTAACTGTGGAAGTTGTTGGAGATCCAGGAAAAATAGTCGCGATCGTGCAGGTGCTGCAAAAGTTTGGTTTGCGAGAAATTGCGCGTACCGGAAGAATTTCGTTAACTCGCGAGTCTGGCGTGAATACGGAATGGCTGAAGTCTTTACAAGCGAAAGTTTAGTTGGAGTAGGGAAAAACCCTTTTATTTCGTGGGCTTGTAATAGGGGTGCTTCGCTTTCTAATCATAAATAACTTAATTTAAATTTATTTAATTATGCCCTTGTCCCCTTCCCGATCTCCCCATCCCCCTATCTCCTCTCCCCTAATATCTCCATAATTAATCAAAAATTGTCTATTGATTTACGAAAGCATCAAATTAATGCCAAATTGGCATGACTCAGTTCCAAAAAACTGTTAAATATTATATTGAGATCAAAAAACTGATAAATCCGTTACAGCAGGAATTATTTTTACTCTAATTTCTCGCTTAACTTTTTATCCTGTTTGTGAGAAGTGCGTGGTTGAATTTGTATTTTTTTATGACTGCTTAATAGTAGGCAGTTATAAACTTGGTGATTTTTATAGAACAATTTTTTGGTGCTGAGTGGCAATGTGAAAATTAGATGCAAACGAAATTATTACTTCGTTTGATAACGATGGCATATTACTTTCAAAGCAAGTTGTAATAGTAGATAAAGTTTGGTAATTCCTAACTTCTATACTGTAAAACGGGATGATATAAAATTACTCCAAGCATTGTATTTAAGATAATTAGTGGTTGTAAGTGCGGGATAGTGCTAATAAACGTAGTTAACACCGTTTATTATTTAAGGAGAGAAAATACATCTACCAAGTTAAAAAGTAATGGTTTTAATAATTAACTAAGCCCATCTTTTGTAAAGCAAATGTGCTTTTGGGGTAAGTGTCAGGGTACTAATGGCCGTCAATTCAAAGGTTGGTTGTTTGCCCTCTCTGATTTTATATTCCTCTATCCATGTCCTGATAGAGATTTTTCGTGTTGCGTGCAAATAATTTACATTGATTGCATTACCAATTGATGCTAGTAAGATTGTACTCAAGGGTATGCTTGTGGCAAATTTCCCAGGAGGTATTTACAGTTATGAATAGTTTATTCATGGTTTCTCATTGGCTGCTTGATAAATC
>JBARZF010000586.1:0-9342 GCA_049649675.1 Rivularia sp. (in: cyanobacteria)
AATTCCAGACATTGGGAAACATAACTTTGACGGGATACCCATTCTGGATGAAAAGTTGCCCATAACGCTAAACTTTCCTTGTTGCAATCTTCCACCCAATCCAAATTACAGGAAAGATTGGTTTGAATAGCGGCTTTGTTAACGTGAGACATTTGGGTTAACTGAGCTAAAGCTTGTTGATAGTGCTTGTGGATGAGAGCTTCACCCCAAGGAGTAAATAAAATCGAAAATTGATGCTGGGGATATTGGGAAATGCGATCGACAAAGCGTTTTAATTGTTGTTTGTCAATGTTTGATTCTGCTGCTGTTTGCTGACGTTTCGCGAAAGGACAATATTCGCAACCGTAATTACAGCTGATGAGGGAACCGCGATAGAGGATTGTTAGATGCATTTTTTCGTTTTATTGTTTAGGGTTTGAAATTATTCTCCGACTGTACAATAACGTTCATCAGGATGCTTTTGATATATATTAATAACTTCAATATCTAATTGAGTTAAGCGTTCAACCATTTCATCACTTAAATAATTATCGGAAATATCAAGAGTATCAAGTTGATGGATAGCGGGAGAATTGAGTAAACCTTCTGCACCTTCATCTGTTAAACATCCGCTTGAAAGATTTAGCTCTATTAAGTTTTCAATAATTGGAAAATCTACAAGTGCAAAAGCAATTTCATCTGAATATTCGCTATTACGTAATCCTAAATATTTAAGCTTGGGAAATCTGTAATAAATTCTTGGTATTATATTTTTAATATCTGAAGCGCTAATATAATATTTACTTCCTGTCCATAATTCTAAATATTCTAGTGCTGGTAACTCAAGTTGACATACTTGATTAAATATTTCTCTTTTAAGTCCATCAGATTCAATAGTAAGCGCTTTTAAATTATCGTGTTTAAGAAAAGGATTGAATACATTAGTTTCAATATCGGAATAGAAGTCTGAACTACCACGTATTTTTAATATTTCTAGTTGAGGAAGGCTGTTTAAAATAAAACTTACACGAGGAAGAGGAATTGCATAAAGAATACATTCTTCTTGATATATATCTCCAAGAAAAATAGCTTTCAAATTAGTAAACTTTTCTAAAGCTTTAAATACTACATCTTCTATATTCTCTGAATAGCCAAATAGTAAAGCTTCAACCTTTTTCGCAAGGTGTTTTTGCTGCTCCTGTTGCAATCTTTGAAGCTTACTTTCTAGACTAATATATAACTTGCTATACCAATCATAACTAACTCTAAAAGCGTAAGCAGTATTAACTGTCTCTATGATACCTGTTTTTATATCAAATTCTATAACCCTCCGATTGGCGAATATAGTCGAATGTCCACAAGGATACCCATAAAATCTTTCATCAAAGCCATCCCAGAATCTATAATTTTTCAATGCTGATTTAGCTTGAGGTTCGTTTCTGTCTTGCAAAAACTCTACAGCAGCTTGTCGTATTTTTCGACGCTTATCTTCTAAAGCTTGAATTACTATATTTAAACCTTGTTTCTCGTAATTTAATGCTTCCTTCAGAGCCGCAATTTGCGCTTCAACATTAGAACTTGCCAAACGTCTTTTTACACCTTCAATTCCTCCTAAAACCGCGCCGTGAATTGGCGGTGCTGCGTTTCCTCCGAGTACTACGTCGTATTGGTTGGGTTGGTTTTGATTGTTTGTCATGTTTAATTCACCATTAGTTTACGAAATAACTAAAAAACTCCGCGCTCCTCCGCGTTAACCTCCGCGCTCCTCTGCGTTTAAAATATTATTCTCTCCCCCCTCTCCCCCCTCTCACTCAATTATCCCTACTTCAATTCATATCTCTGCATCAAATCCCTTACTTTGTCGGAAAACAACCATTCCCCAACTGCATCGGAATATTCCACACCAAGCTGTGTTAACTGCAATATTCCTTTATCCTCAGTCGCCAAATTCAAATCAAATAATTCCGACAACTCCGGGAAATCATCAAAGGCTTTGGTATTAAATCGCTTTTGATAACTACCTAAATTCAAACCTTCATGAGAAAGTAGCGATAATAAAATGTACCTTCTGCGCTTCTCTTCAGCATCTAGCTGAAAACCGTAATTAACAAAATCAAACGATTCTTCCGGTGTTTGAATATACCCCTGCAAAATCTCGCGAATTCCCTTTCCTCCTACCGCGTATTCGTTGGAATAATGCAAATCATCGGTATACGAACGCGCTCCGCATCCGATTCCTACCATTCCGTCGGCTTGACAGCAATAAACTGGTTCCTGATGTAGAGACGTTATACATAACGTCTCCCGTTGAAACATTCGCATGGATGTTTGGGTGTATCCTTGGGAAAGTAAGTAATCCCGCCCTTGACGGTAACAATTCAAGCGGATGTCGTCCCATTCTTTATCTGAGGTTCCCAATCCCGTGAGGGGACGCACGTACAGGGGATACAGAAAGATTTCTTCTGGTTCAAACCGCAATGCATCGCGTATCGATCGCAACCAGGTTCCTACTGTTTGTCCGGGTAATCCGTAGATTAAATCTATGTTGATGATGGGAAAACCTGCCGATCGCATTCTTGTGAGTGCGGCTTCTACTTCGGCGGTGGTTTGACGGCGGTTAACTGCTGCAACCTCCGACTCAACGAAGCTTTGCACGCCGATACTCGCACGGGTAACACCTCGCGATCGCAACAACCTTAACTTATCTTTGGTAGCGGTTTCGGGTGACATTTCCACCGATATCGGAATCTGCTGTAAATCGGCACCCATCGTATCTTCTGCGACATTCAAAACCGTTTCTAAATGGTGAATCGGTAACTGAGTTGGTGTACCTCCACCAATAGCGAGACGTGCAAATGAAGCGTTACCCAAAGCTGTTTTTACGTGCTTCGCTTGTTTTTGCAGGGTATTGACGTATTGAGTGACAAAATCTTCATTGTGGGTGACGGTGGTAAACAAATTGCAGAAACCGCAGCGCATTTCGCAAAACGGGATGTGAATGTAGAGGAATAAAGCGCCTTTGTCTTCTTTAGCCCATACGTCGGTGAGGGGTTTTTGGGGAGAAATCGGACGATAAGCGGTTTTGTGGGGGTAGGAATAAACGTAGGATTTGAAGATTTTGGATTTTAGATTTTGGATTTTGGATTGGGAGTTGGTGGTTATCATGATTTTGTATTTGTATAGGTTTTTGTTAGATTGACTCGTTACCACGCTCTGCGTGGTAATGCGTATCTAGAGGCTCTGCCTCCGGTATAGTTTAAAAGGCAGAGCCTTTTGTCATGCATTCCCAGGTGGAACCTGGGAACGAGAATATCAAACCTTCTCCAACACAAACTCCCCATAAGGAACAGTCCACACCACGGAATGTCCGAGCCGATGTCCGGTGTAACCATCTTCACCGTAAGTTGTTCCGTGATCGGAGGTGAGTATGCAGAAGGTAGAAGCACGTTTTTGTAAGGCATTCCAAAGTTTTCCTAGTTGAATGTCAATGTATTCCAAGGCGGCGGCGTGTGTTTCTAATGTGTCTGTTTTAGCACCTTCAAGATAAAAATAATTAGGTTGATGCAGCGCGGAAATATTGATAAATAAGAATAAACGTTGATTTTGAGGAGTTTTATTGAGTATTTTCTCGGCTAATATTATTTGATTTTCGGTAGATTTTGGTTCGGTAACTCCCATTTCTCGATTCCAGTAACTTTCTGCAAACATCGAGGGAATCACGTTACTCAAGGGATTCTGTTTGTTGAAAAAGCCCACACCACCAATACAAACGGTATGATAACCCTTTCGCGCTAATCCTTTGACAATATTTTCACCTGATAAAACACAAGTTTTTTCGGTGGTTGTAGTACTTCCCGCGAATTTCAAAGCGAACAATCGGGGGTGAATTCCTGGGGTGACGGGTGTGGGAAGAAAACCCGCAAAAAACGCTTGATGGGATGCATAAGTAAAGCTTCCCGGTGAATGTCGTTTTTCCCAACCATGTGGTAATACTTTAGCTAAATTCGGGGTGCAGTTTTGCGCGAGTAAGTTGGTTGCGATGTCGTAGCGGAGAGTATCGAAGGTGATGAATACGATGTCGTGGGTGCCGATGATTTGGTTGATATTTTGCATTGGTGTGAGGAGTAATGAAAATTAAATAAAAACTAATCTTTGTGAATATTCAGATTACCTTGTCGATATTTATCAAAAATATTCTTTAGTTTTTCTTCGTCATATTCCAAGCTTGTATAACCATCAGAGTCAGTATCAGAATACATTGCATCTTTTAAACATTCTGCTACCGCATACATTAGAGTTGTTATATTTGACGAAATAGTTCTTTTTTTTATGAAAGAAATATCTATTGTTTTAATATTTGTCTCATCAGTAAAATTAAACATCGGATATGTTGTACCGTCTAACTTCACACCATAATAATCACCTCCTATTTCATGGATAAATGAAAATAGAAATAAAAAGTTTGATGGACAATCACGTTTTTTATACTTATTAAAGTATTTTATTGCTAATTTAAGCGAATGAAATATACCTGAAATTCCATTGTCTTTATTAGAACTAAATCCTACATCTTCCGACATTCCATTTCGCCATTGATATAATTCATATACTTCTTCTGGTAACTGGAAAGGTAAATCTTTTGCTATTTCATCAATTTCTTCACGAGTTAACCCTGGTTGTAAAGATGCAGCAATTTCTGGGTCTTTTTGTTCTAGTTGTATTAGAATTTGTTCTAGAGATTCAGTTAAAAGTGACATAATCTTGATGATGAAGAAAACTAACGACGCTTTGAAAATACTGAAAAACATTCATGGTAATGATTCCGAACTTCAGAGAATGATTTTTATAGCTACGATAAAAGCGCAATTCGAGCAGATTATATACAAAATACCGCTTTTAATTCGCTTTCATAAGTATTTAAACCTCGATGAGTAATCCCCGGTAACAAATCCCCAAAAGCATTAATTTCCAAAACAGCGTGCTGTTCCCAATCCTGTAAAATCATCAAGTCAACTCCGCAATATAAACTATTAGGAAATAACCCCGCAGCTTCTTCGCAGGTACGTTTCATTTTCTGCCAATTCTCATCACCAACAAGAGCTAAAAATTCCTCTAAATTTCCTCTTTCGTTACCCAAATGTAAGTTAGTCATCGGGCTTTTCCCCAAACGAACAACCGTATGCTGCGCTTCACCGTTAATAACCACAACTCGCAAATCAAAACCACATCCTTGTAACCTTGCTTTCGGCAGCCATTCCTCTACCTGTACTCCTTCAGCAGTTAAAATATTGATAATATCGGCGATTTCTTCGCGTTTTGTATAGTTACGAATTCTACGGGAGTTATACAGTAAAGTTTCCCCGTCTTCTCGTACTCTTTCCACGGTGGTGATAGCAGATTCAAAGCGGGAATTAGCGCGGTAAGCGATGACACCAGAAGCGCTCGAACCGTGAGATAATTTGATGAAAACCCGTTCCAAACCTTGAGATTGCATTTGTTCGCGCAGGTGTTCGTAACTGTGGATTTTACCCAAACTACGCGCTACGGGAACGTTATTTTTGCTAAACCTTTCGTGACACCGTGGTTTATCAAACATCACAGCAATATCCCCAGGATGATTCATAATAGGATATTGCAATTGTTTCTCCCACCGTCGTAATAAATTCCTCCATCCCAAATACCACTGTCGGGGATAAAGAATTCGTCCCTTATCAAACTCCAACTTCTCAACTTCCTGACTACTAATCCGCTGATAATTATTATTTTCTCCCCCCTCTACCCCCTCTTCCCCCTCTACCCCCTCTCTCAATTCCCCAGCAGCAATAATCGCTTTATCAACCTCAAAGTTTTTTTCCGGAGAATCAAAGCGGATGATGTTGTTGGGTGGGAATTGTTCGAGGTTTTGTTTACCTGTAATTAAGTCTGCATAGGATATGACGGTTGCGGGTGGTAGGTTGAGGTTTGCGAGTGCTTGCTGGAGGAATCCGACGCGACGGTTTTCCGGGTTGGCTATGATGGTGAAGTTTTGCATGGCTTTTGTTTATTTGTATCATTCACACACGGCACAATAACGATATTCATCATCGTAATCTGGGTCTGTATCTTGTTCTTCTGCTAACAATTGACAATTAAGTGATGATAATTTGCTAATCATTTCTTCTGATAAGCGAGCTTCGGAAACATTGAGAATATCAAGCTCATTTACCGCTGGACAATTAAGTAAATATTCTCCTCCTGCATCGGTTAAATTTCCCAACGATAAATCGAGTACACTAATTGTTTCAATTAAAGGTGATTTAACTACCACTTCTGCAATATCATCTGTAAATTCGCTGTTACGCAATCCTAAATAATTTAAATATGGAAATATTAAATCTTCAAGAATTGGTTTTCCGTCTACAACCGAAAAATCTCCACCATTGTCTTGACTACCAAACCATAATTCTAAATGTTCTAATTCTGGTAACTTCATTCTGCAAATTTGACCAACTGTTTCCCTGCTTAACCCCGCAGTTTCTAAAATTAATGCTTGTAAATTATTATGTATTAATGGAGCATTAAATTTTAAACCTTGTCCTCCGCGTATTTGTAATAATTCTAGCTGAGGATAAGCTCTTAAGATAGGACTTATATCGCTTTGTCTTATCCAAGATATTTCGCAGGAACCCGAAACTACATCACCAAGAAATATAGCTTTGAGATTAGTTAATTTGTTTTTAGAATTAACAAGCGCATTAACTATTTTGGAACTATCACTATGGTAAACATCCCATCTTCCAATAACCAAAGCTTCTAAATTACTAGCTTGGGAATCTTGCAAAAGATGTGTAAGCTGTTCTGTTATGGAAGAAGTTTCGTAATTACTTCGTAATGCATAAGCCGTATTCACAGGGTTCTCAATACCAATCTCCCTGTTGTAGTCTACAACTTGACGATTAGCAAAGCACTCTACGTACAGGTCTTTATACCCTCTATATCCCTGCAATCGCTCAAATAAATTCCAAGGTTGATATTCTAGTAAAGCTTGTTTTACCTGCTTTTCTTGTCTACATCTTAACAGCTTATAAGCATGACGCTGAATAATCTTTTTGTCTTGTTGTAAAGCTTGAATTACCAACTCTAAACCCTTATCCCCATATTTCAAAGCATCGGAAAGCGCTGCTAATTTTACCTCTACTACTGGATTTGATAGTCTAAGTTTTACCCCTTCAATTCCTCCCAACACAACACCCGTAACCGGAGGTGGGTTGTTTCCGCCTAAAACTGCGTCGAATTCTCTTGGTTGTTCTGACATGATGCTTTTGTTTTGATAACTATATTAGGATTCCCAAAAATCGATTCTTATTAACTGATGTTTTTAAAACTTATATTTTGCGTGTGGATTCACATCCGCTTACGGTTGCAAAGCGCTTTTCTTATAGCAGAAGTCCTATAAATAGGACTAAATTTTCAATTAACCAGTCCATTTTAATGGACTTTCGCTGTTAGCCAGGGAATTGCATTCCCTGGTGGTTTAAGGTTATTCCCACACGGAATAATATCTATCGCTAAACTGTGATGCTGTAATTACTAAACAATCTAATTGCGATAATTGTTGAATCATTTTTGTCTGTAAACGGTTTCCACAAAGATTCAAAGTATGTAAATTATTAATTGTAGGAGAATCGAGAATAGTCATTGCACCACCGCTTCCCATGTTTCCATCTGTAAGCTCAAGAATTTTTAAATTATTCATAATTGAAGAATTAACGATAGCTTTGGCTAATTGACTTGTATTGTTACTTTTTCTGATTGCTAAATACGCTAAATTTTGACAATATTTACCTGAAAGTATTGGTGCAAGACTTTTAATATTTACCTCTTTTAATTTATTTCTACTTACCCAAATCTCAAGGTATTCTAAAGATGGTAAATTTAAATTGCACAGCTCCGCTAGATTTTTATCAGTTATACCATCAGCATCAATAATTAAGGTTTTTAAATATTCGTGTTTTATAGCTTTTGGTTTAACAAGAGATTTATTCTTGATATTACGGATTGCTAAAATTTTATTGTCAGATACCAAAATATCTTCATTAAGCATTTTACCCCGAATATGAAGTATTTCAAGATTCGGATATGCTTTGAGTATCGGATAAATATTACAAACGTTAATCCTGGAATATTTATATTTTTTATTCCATGTTTCGCAATTATCTCCAATGAATAAAGCTTTTAAGCTCACAAGTTTCTCTTTAGCATCTGCAAGTAAATCAACAAAGTTTTTAAAAGTATTTTTATGATTTTTGTCTTGATAATATATCTCAAATCTGAACGCTTCTAAATATTTGGCTCTCTTATAGTGTATTAATCTATTAAAATCGTATATATCGCTTATAGCATATACTGCATCATCTATAGTATTAATGAGTTTGTTGTGAGAAAAAGATTCTTCATGTTGCCAATTATCAAAAGTTGTAAAAACTAACCAAGGATCAAATTCTAATAATGCTTGTTTTCCTTTATTTTCAGACTTGCGTAAAATCGAAATAACTTTATTATTTATCTCTTCCGATGAATCTCCTAAAGCTTCAATAACTAAATCTAACCCTTCATCCCCATAATTCAAAGCATCCGACAAAGCCTTAATTCGCACATCTACAATTTCACTTTCCAACCGTCGCTTTACCCCTTCAATTCCTCCCAACACAACACCCGTAACTGGAGCCGGATTTTTACCACCTAAAACTACATCGAATTCTCTTGGTTGATTTTGATTGCTATTCATTTTTTTGTTAATTAATGTGTTTTAAAATATTTCGATCGCCTCTCGTCGCCTCTCGTTACAAGGTTCTACCTTGTAATGCATTTCACGGAGGCTCCGCCTCCAGTACATCTCGGAGGCAAAGCCTCTATGAAGGTGTTCCCAGCCGGAGGCTAGGAACAAGTCAACACAAGTCAACATCCAAAAATCTTCACTCAGTCACAGCACAATAACGATATTCATCATCATAATCACCATCTCTATTCTGCTTCTCTGCTAACAATTGACAATTAAGCGTAGACAAATCATCAACAATTTCATCTGATAAACAACATTCAGAAACGTTGAGAATATCAAGCTCATTTACCGCAGCACAATTAAGCAAAATTTCTGCGCCTTTATCAGTCAAATGTCCTAAAGATAGATCGAGTACGCTAATCGTTTCAATTAAAGGTGATTTAATTACAGCTTCCGCAATATCATCCGCAAACTGACTGTTACGCAATCCCAAATAATTCAAATCGGGGAATATCAAGTCACCAAGAATCGGTTTTATATCTTCAACCGTACAATCTCCACCATAATCGGGACTACCAAACCACAATTCTAAATGCTCTAAT
>JBARZF010000587.1:0-31493 GCA_049649675.1 Rivularia sp. (in: cyanobacteria)
AAAGGATAAAAAAATGACCAAAACCGAAATAGCCAGATATTTAGGAAAAGTTGGCGAAGAATACGAAAAAATCGTCAAATGCCGACTATATTCAGATTTAGAAGTAATTTATGAATGGTGGGTTCCTAACACAGAAATGTACCACCAAGAAAAAATGAAACTTGAAGATATCGCAATTGAAATCCAGGTAGAGCTTGCGAAAAGTGCAATTAAAAATCCCGATTTTCAGCAATTACCAAATGATGTCCAACAATTATTAAATCAAAAAAGTAAATTAATTAGTAATTCTCAATAATTACCCATTATTCTGTTGCGTTAATACACATTCTTGCAATCGCAACAGTTGTTTATCTTCGATTCCCACCGTTTGCAAACCCTTAACAGTTTGAATTAAATATTCGGCACTCGAACCAAGTTCACCTTTTGCTGTGGCAATAGTATTAACGGTGTTTTCAAAAGACATTTTACCGGCGTAATCTGGATGATGGCGGTTGATTATAAACGCGATCGCCATTACTTCCTCTGTTCCATCAACTACCTTTACCCATCGGGGAATATACGAAGCGATTACCATTTCTCGCCGCCACAGCAGCAATAATTCGGACTCCACATCAGCAGCAGGAATACGATAAACAACACCGCGACAGCTACCCCCAGAATCCAAACCCAGCACCAAACCGGGATGCTCTGGAGTCCCCCTACCAACTAATGCCCGCAAGCAAAAGCGGCGATGCCAACCATAAACAGTTCCCACACGACGCTCCGTAAATTTAAACGCAGGATTCCAAATTAACGAACCGTAAGCAAACAGCCAAACATCCGTATGTGGTTTGTGAACCTTAAGGGTAACGCGAATAGACTCTTGCAACTGACTTTCGCTTAATAATTGCATTCCTAAACCCGATTGCGAAATCATTTGATGCAACCGGCTAGATTCTAAATCGGCGCGGGTTAGGGGATTGGGCATAGCGGATGGCGGATTGGGGATTGGAAATAGGGAATGGGCTTCCATAATCACATCCCTATATCAACAAAATAAATATTTAATAATTTTAACTTTAAACTTTTGTGGGATGGGCATCCCTGCCCGTCGGATTCTACTTAATGAAAATCAAATTTCCTACAACAATTATGAAAAACATTTTTTAAACAACCATAATTTAATGTTGGGTTACGGCGCAAACATAAATTACTTGTATTGCTTCAAATTTGGTTTATGCGCCTAACCCAACCTACAATGCCCCATGCCCCATCCCCAATCCCCAATCCCCAAACTAAGTATTAATTTCTTCATAAAACGCAATAATTAGTTAAGATAAATTTAACCTTGACTTGCGTAAATCCAATCAGTAATCCCATGCAGTTAAATAAAAGTGCGTCAGTAGATTCTTCTTTTTTAAAGCCATTGTTATTAATTTCGCCTTTCTTCCTTTGGGGTACGGCGATGGTGGCGATGAAGGGAGTGATGCCGCACACTACGCCTTTTTTCTTGGCTGGGATGCGAATATTACCGGCTGGAATTTTGGTTTTAATTGCAGCGGCATTTATGGGTAAACCTCAACCCAAGGGCTGGAAGGCTTGGTTATGGATTGCTTTATTTGGATTAGTTGATGGAGCGCTGTTTCAAGGCTTTTTAGCAGAAGGTTTAGTTAGAACTGGTGCGGGTTTGGGTTCGGTGATGATTGATTCTCAACCTTTAGCTGTAGCACTGATGTCTTCATGGCTATTTGCGGAAAGAATCGGTTTATATGGATATTTGGGGTTAGCAATCGGCGTTACGGGTATTAGTCTTATTGGTTTACCCGATGATTTAATTTTAAGTATTTTCTCTAATACGAGTTCATTAACACTTCCTACCTTTGAATCATTTTTCCAAAGTGGCGAATTACTGATGCTACTAGCTGCCTTAAGTATGGCAGTGGGAACCATAATGATTCGGTTTGTAACTCGCCATGTCGATCCAGTTACCGCTACTGGATGGCACATGATATTGGGTGGCTTACCCTTGTGGGGAATTTCCGCAACAACAGAATCCCAACAGTGGCAGAATTTAGTGCCGTCAGATTGGGTAGCTTTGGGTTACGCCACTATATTTGGAAGTGCGATCGCCTACGGGATGTTTTTCTACTTCGCTTCTAGTGGAAATCTCACCAGTTTAAGTTCTCTAACCTTTTTAACTCCCATATTTGCCTTGATATTTGGCAGTATTTTATTAAATGAAGTTCTAAGTACTTTGCAATGGGTGGGAGTTACGATAACTATAATCAGCATTTATCTAATTAATCAGCGCGACACTTTAGGAAGACAGAATAATAAAGAAAATTTACCCCAGATAACTACGCAACCAGCTTTAGAAACATTCAGACAATAAACTTAGTCCTCTGAAAATACCAGTAAAAGAATCGGAGCCAGAGATTTTTCAGTAAACAAACACGATCGATGACTTTGTAACTCTTATGTTACGGGCATCCTAGCCCTATCAGCGTGAGATACCGTCAACGATCAACTACCTCTTTATCTATTGATTAAATTTTTTTGTCAGGAAAAAAGTTAACATTTAAGTAAATTAAAGTTATTGTTGTGTCGGTAACTTTTAAACTACTGTTTTGCTGAAATTTGCTGTATGAGGCGATGCCATTATTCTATAGTTATATTTACTTATCTGAGTTGCTTTGGATTTAACATCAATCCGGCAGTTGCGGTTAGTTATGAGAAAACACCATCTTTATTAAAACTTGCTCAAGCTGATTCGGATGATACAACTTCACGCAACCTGGCAATAGGTAGTGTGGGAGAAGATGTAAAAGTACTTCAAGCTCAATTGAAAGAATTGGGGTATTACGATGGCATCCTCGACGGACAATTCGGTGAAAGTACGCGCGATGCTGTAATTGAATTTCAGCAAAAGAAGAACGTCAATGCCGACGGTATTGCTGGTAGTCAAACCAGGGAACTCTTAAAAGCAGAAGCTTTAGAAAAAACTAGTTCGACTTCCACACCTAGCCTAGAACCTGTATCTGAAGAAGCTCCAGTTCAAGAGAACTCTTCGTCAACTGACTGGGTTAAACTTGCTTTGATAGCAATAGGAATATTAGCTGGTGCGGGTATTTTGTTTTATGCAGTTCAATGGTTCAGGTATTCCAAAAAAGCAAAAAATGCTGGTGCTTATGTAGACGATGGCGATGTGGATGATGATACTGAAATAGCTCAAGCATCCCAATATCAATTTACAGACACCAACCAAGAACAAAAATACTTGCCAGCTAGCAATATTGAAGATGTTCCACCCACAATTACACCATCTCCACAAACTTCACAAATAATTCCTACAGAAAAAACTTCGCGTTTAGCGAAGGTTAACGTTGTAGATGAACTAATACAAGATTTAGATAGTTCCAATCCTACACAACGAAGTAAAGCGATTTGGGAATTAGGACAAAAAGGAGATTCACGAGCGATTCAGCCATTGGTAGAACAGATGGTTGATGCTGACTCGCAACAACGTAGTTTAATTTTGGCTGCTTTATCGGAAATTGGTACTCGTACCCTTAAACCAATGAATCGCGCTTTAGCAGTATCATTACAAGACGAAAGTCCCGATGTACGGAAAAACGCCATCCGCGACTTAACTCGCGTATACGACGTAATGGCTCAAGTTAGTCAGATGCTATCGATGGCAGCCGAAGACGAAGATCCAGAAGTACAAGAAACTGCCAGGTATGCAATCTCGCAAATGAATCGAATACGCATTTTACCATCTGAAGAACCACAAACGCGGGTGCAACATCCAGAACAGTGGGAAGACAGCGAACAGTGAGCAGTGAGCAGTGAGCAGTGAGCAGTGAGCAGTTATCAGTTACCAAACTATTTGTAGTGGGAGCATCTTTTCGAGAATTAACTTCTCCCATATATTATTTGAGCAGCGGTATCGATTTATCTTTGTATCAATTTTGCAGCGAACCCAAACAATTAGGTGAGGGTTTTGAAAAATGGTTTATGGACATTTTGAATTTTCAGCTTTAGAATTCGGAGAAATTTAGAAGTTTTTAGGATTGTTAATTATTTTCCTCAACTCATTTGACGGATAAACACTTACCTACTATGAATTAGGAAAAACAATCAACGAATGACATCTTCCCCATCCATCTCTATTAGAAATAACCAGCAGTCAATGCAAGTCAAAACTCAACACACCAACAATTTACTGATTCCACAACCTTTACAACCTGGAGACTTATTGAGAGTAATCGCTCCTAGCGGTGCTTTACGAGAAATGGAAGCATTGCAACGTGGTGTAGAAATTTGGCGATCGCGCGGTTATCAAGTAGAAGTAATTCCGGAAATAGAAGATAGATGGGGATATTTAGCTGGTAATGACGAAAATCGCCGCAATCATTTAGCCGCAGCTTGGCAAGATCCTGAATGTCGCGGAATTCTTTGCGCTAGAGGTGGTTTTGGCACTACAAGGATTTTGGAAGAATGGACGTGGATGTTGCAAAACCAAGAAACTCCGAGCGCTCCCGATCCAAAATGGTTAATTGGATTTTCTGATATTACAGCTTTATTGTGGAGTCTTTACAAAGCCGGAATTAGTGGAGTTCATGCACCTGTAATGACCACTTTAGCGGAAGAACCAACTTGGTCAATACAAAGATTATTTAATTTAGTTGAAGGTAAAGCTCTCGAACCTTTAAAAGGCAAAGGATGGGGAGGTGGTATTGCTAGCGGCAAGTTATTACCAGCAAACCTCACCGTCGCAACTCATCTTTTAGGTACTCCAATGCAGCCAGAATTGGATGGCGTAATTTTAGCAATAGAAGACGTAGGAGAAGCTCCCTATCGTATCGATAGAATGTTAACTCAATGGCGAATGAGCGGTGCTTTATCAAAAATAGCCGGAGTTGCTCTAGGTAGCTTTACCCGTTGCGAAGCACCAGCAAATATTCCTAGCTTCAGCGTTTCAGAAGTCTTGCGCGATCGCCTTGGGGATTTAGGTATTCCCGTTGTTTCAGATTTACCCTTCGGACATCAAGCACCAAACGCAGCTTTACCCGTAGGTGTAATAGCGACTTTAGATGCTTCGGAAGGAGTTCTTACAGTTAACAGTTAACAGTGAGCAGTGAACAGTTATCAATTATCAGTTAATTAGGGAATAAATACTCAATTCTAATAGTTTCAATTGATCGCTGATACTCTGTCACATTAAATATGAAGGGTAAAAAGGTTCTACGTGCCGCGATTTATCGCTTCATATAAGGACGGGCATTCCTTACTACAAACCTTACAAATACTGTTCACTGCTCACTGATAACTGTTAACTGTTAACTGCTAACTGTTTTCCGCAAGCGACAAAAAGCAATCGCTGGGATAACAGCCAAAATCAATGCTGTTAATCCTTGGGTTAGTAAAAATAAAGTAATATCGCGATGTATTGCTGGAATAAAGTTCTGTACTAACGAAATTAATAATATTGAAATACTAATAAAAAAGTACGAAATTGAAGGTACAAAATTCCACCACCATGCACCTTTTACGTATTTTCGCAATACTAACCATTGCAATAAACCCAACCACAAACCAGAAAAAATATAGGCAGCAGTTGGTAATATTCTAAAAAAGATTGCTGCTTGTAGCGATATTTGATTTGCGGAAGCAGCCATAGAAGAAATGTAGGTAATCCAAGCTGTAGAAACGGTATTACCAACTAACCACCCGATTGCAGTTGCAAACATCCATGACCAACCAGAGATATATTTATTTAAAGGAATAGATTGATCTGCGGCGAAAATTAATGCAAACAAACTACTAGCAATCAACTTTGCAATTCGGAACCATAGTAATTCGTTTTGAGCAAAAAAATCGGGTATATTCTCTCGAAGAATCTTTTCTAAAGCCAGACTGGCAATTCCTCCTCCAATCCATCCTAAAGCTGTAATAAAAGTAAATAACAAAAAAAATTCTCGCCGTTCGGAACGAGGTATAAGCAAGAAGTTTTTCTGTTTGACGTTAGATTCAGAGGGACTTTGCGGAATCTTCTTAAATAAAGATGGCATAACAATCAACAATAAAGGTAATTACGCTTTTACGAATTTCAAGAGCAACAGCTTGTTTTAAATTTCTATATAAGCATCAAATTTAAGACTTTTTCTATTGCCGGATTTATCACCTTTATAACTTCCATATTTCTAAAAGTCCAAGCTACTACATCTGTTTATCAAAATGCTCTAAAGAGTAATGACCAAATTAATTGATCGAGTTTGGGTAAAGTGTTGAATATCAGTTCTTACAACCTTGCGGATTTTCTGCCGAATTCATTTTCAGCTATATCTGAAAGGAATTTAGGCTTAGATGTAGAAATAGCTTTAGATATTAAGTTATGCTTGATTTTATAAATAATTTTATTTTTTGATTAAGAATAAAAAGATAAAACATATCTTTAATAGTTAACAAGATGCTTAAAGCTGTCTGGGCAATTGTTCGCAATGGTAAAGTCGAATTACTCGAAGATATTCAACTTTCTGTTGGTAGTAAAGTTTTAGTTACTTTGATTTCTGATGAAGATGAGGAGCAATTCTGGTTAACTACCAGTGAAAAAGCTTTAGATAAGGTTTGGGATAATCAAGAGGATGATATTTATGCCGAATTACTCAAAAAATAGCGTAATAAAGATTTTTTACAACTATTTAAGCGGACTTAATATTATATAAACCAAAAATCCCCACATTCCAAGGATTGCGGGGATAAAAAATATTATTTGAAATAAGAGTAAGTCAAAAACTTACCCTAAAATGACTACTTAGACTCGGTGAAATCAGCGTCAATTACATCATCACCACTTGGGGAAGCACCTGCATCTCCTGTAGCACCGTTAGGAGGAGCTTCACCACCGGGAGCAGCACCATCGGGAGCTTCACCACCGGCTTGTTGATACATATTGCTACCAACTGTGAATAATGCTTGTTGCAATTCTGGCATTACTTTTTGAATTTGCTCGTCGTCTTCTTTGGTGACGGCTTCTTTCAAATCTTTGACTAAACCTTCGATTTTGGTTTTGTCTTCTTCGGGAACTTTATCTCCCAATTCTTGCAACTGCTTTTCTGCTTGATATGCCAAGGAATCAGCTTGGTTTTTACGGTCAATTTTCTCGCGACGTTCTTTGTCGGTTGAGGAGAAGCTTTCGGCTTCGTTAACCATTCTCTCAACTTCGGTTTTATCCAAAGTGGAAGCACCAGTAATGCTGATGGATTGTTCCTTACCAGTACCTTTATCTTTAGCGGTAACGTTCAAGATACCGTTAGCGTCAATATCGAAAACAACTTCAATTTGAGGTACTCCACGAGGTGCGGGAGGAATTCCATCAAGACGGAAGGTTCCCAAGCTCTTGTTGTCGTTGGACATTTCACGCTCACCTTGGAGTACGTGAATTTCTACGTTGGTTTGTCCGTCAACAGCGGTGGAGAATACTTCTGACTTCTTGGTAGGAATGGTGGTGTTGCGAGGAATAATCTTGGTCATTACGCCACCAAGGGTTTCTACACCCAAAGACAACGGACTTACGTCTAATAGTAAGATTCCGGTAACTTCACCAGACAGTACACCAGCTTGAATTGCAGCACCAACAGCTACAACTTCATCTGGGTTAACGCTTTGGTTAGGATCTTTTCCTAATACGCGCTTAACTACTTCTTGTACTGCGGGGATACGGGTAGAACCACCAACTAGTACGATTTCGTCAATATTTTCTTTGTTTAATTTAGCGTCGCGCAATGCATTTTCAACAGGGATGCGACTGCGATCAATTAAGTCAGAACAAATTTCTTCAAACTTAGCGCGAGTCATGGTTGTATCCAAGTGCTTTGGACCATCCTGAGTTGCGGTAATGAATGGTAGGTTGATTTCTGTTTGGGTAACGCTGGAAAGTTCAATTTTGGCTTTTTCAGCAGCTTCAGTTAAACGCTGTAGAGCTTGCTTATCTTTCCGTAAGTCAATACCTTCTTGCTTTTGGAAATCAGCAGCTAAATAATCAACAATCTTTTTATCGAAGTCGTCACCACCAAGGTGGGTATCTCCAGAAGTAGAAAGTACTTCAAATACGCCGTCACCAACTTCTAAGATTGATACGTCGAAGGTACCACCACCAAGGTCAAATACCAAAATGGTTTCGTTGCTCTTTTTATCCAAACCATACGCCAAGGAAGCAGCAGTAGGTTCGTTGATAATCCGCAATACTTCAATACCGGCAATCTTACCAGCATCTTTGGTTGCTTGACGCTGAGAGTCGTTAAAGTATGCAGGAACTGTGATCACCGCTTGGGTAATGGTTTCGCCAGTATACTTACTAGCGTCGTCAACTAGCTTGCGGAGAACTTGCGAGGAAATTTCTTCGGGAGCAAACTGCTTACCAGCTTGGGGACAATCAAGCTTAACGTTGCCGTTGCTGTCTTTAACAATACTGTAAGAAACTTCGGTTGCTTCGTGGGTGATTTCTTCGTGCTTACGTCCAAGAAAGCGCTTAACCGAGTAAAAAGTGTTCTCGGGATTCATTACCGCCTGACGTTTGGCGATTTGTCCTACAAGGCGATCGCCATTTTTCGCGAAAGCAACAACACTAGGAGTGGTACGAAAACCTTCGGCGTTAGCAATAACTGTGGGCTTACCACCTTCCATTACTGCTACGCAAGAATTAGTTGTTCCTAAATCAATTCCAACTACTTTTGCCATTTTATTTTTGGCTCCGTATAACTACAAAAACAATGAATGAGAATATAAAAGGTTTAATTTTGAGGTAACTGGCTTTTAAAAGCAACCACTAAAGGCATCAATATGAAAGCGCAACGCATTGCATTGAACCACTGGCTATCCTATTTACACTGTTATATATACTGAGCCTGTCCTGCCAGTGAATGAAGGGTGGTTTCCCGAACCCGTAATTGGACGGTTATGCAACAATCAGGTGTTGATGGCTCAATCAGTGTTTGCCTGCACAATGACTAATGTATGAGAATTAATACTATGAGTAATTCGGGTGAACCGTAACAATAGTGTGGTGTTTGCCGTCTTTTTACTAAAAAAACGGATTATTTGTTAGTTCTACGGCTATAAATTTGATTTTAAACGACCTTTTTACCGATTGTTAACACCATTCTTAACTAACAATACAGCAACCGGCAATGTCTATTTCATGCAAATAATTTTTTAGTTTAGCTATTGGTAAGTAATTTGATTTTAATTTGAGATGCTAGATAAAAGTTATACCAAGTTTCAAATTAACTTTAATATTTTGAGTAGTTAAGGATTATTTGTACTAATTAAAATCTAATCCTTTCGATATCAACATAATATTTCTTACGACAGTAAAATGTGTGCTATCTGCTAGCTAGCGTGAGAATAGATTGTATTTTACAAATGAATCACAGTCTCTAATCAAGTTAGATAGAGGACTCTATTATGTTTCCAATCGCAAATATTGTTGGGTGCTGGTTAATCGGACAAGCACCAGTTATCTCCGGAGGATATATGACTCCTCAAGAAGCATCATTAATTTTTTCAGGGCCGCAATTCTTAGTTGCTTTAGCATCTGGGATAGTAATGGCGATCGCCTTTGGGTTACTCCTTACCAATTTATCTATCGCTATCGGAATTTCAGCGTTGGGAGGAGGATCGGATTCTGACGATGACGATACTGATACGGTAGGTGAAGCTGTCAAGAAGGTGGAAGCGAAAGTTGGGATTTGGGCATTACTTACCGCGACGATCGCTTTATTTATCGCCAGCTTTTTAGCAGTGAAAATCAGTTTAATCGAAAGTACTGTTTTAGGCGGAATTATCGGTGTTGTAATCTGGTCTGCATATTTTTCGCTGATTGCGTGGGTGGGTTCGTCGGCGGCTGGTTCGCTGATTGGTTCGCTCTTCAGTACTGCAAGTTCTGGCGTTCAAGGCATTTTAGGTACGGCGACTGGTGCTTTAGGTGCTAATGCTGCGAAAAATCAAATGGTTTCGACAGCAGAAGATATCACCGCCGCAGTTCGCCGCGAATTAACTTCTGGCATCGATCCCGATAGTATTAAAAACACGGTAGAAAGTTCTTTAAACTCTGTAAAATTACCGAATTTAGATTTACCAGAAATTAGCGGTAAGTTTAATAAAATTCTTCAAGATGGTAACTTAAAATCTCTTGCTAATAGCAATTTGCTCCAAAGCATCAACCGCGATACTTTTGTTAACTTAATCGGCAGTCGTACAGATTTTTCTCAACAGGATATTAACAAAGTTGCCGATCAATTAGAAGGGGCTTGGCAAAACGCTGTAGGCAATCAAGATCCAACGCAACAAGTAATAGATATTATTGGTAAAGCGACTCCCGAACAATTAAATGCTCAAGATTTAGGTTCGCAGTTGGAGAAACAATTAGCAGGAGTTGCAGCAGTTGGTGTTGGTGGCTCGGTAATGCAGCAAGCAGTGAAATTAGGCTTGGGTGCGGCTGTTCCAGCAGTAATGAAGAATGTCCATTTATCCGATTTGGACATTGAAAAAATTAAACCTCAGTTGCAAAAACTCAAGGAAAAAACTCCCGAAATAGATATTGATAAGATTAGCCAACAGTTGCAAAATATTAAAGAACAAGCTACTCAAAAAATATCTCAAGCATCTGCTAAAAACAATCCCATCAAGCAAGATGTCGAAGGATATATTCTTAATTCTTTTCCTTGGCATTTCAACCGTTTAACCCTCAAAGATGAATTCTTTGAAGCGATTTACGATGCCGATGCCGATCCGAAACAGGTAAAACAGCGGTTAGAGGAAATTGACAAAGATTACTTAACCGATTTACTCAAGCAACGCCAAGACTTAAGCGAAGACAGAATCAAAGAAATTGTCGAGCAAATGGAAGAAATTCGCAGCGAAGTTTTACAAACTGTAGGAGAAGCAGCAGAAAAAGAAACATCAACAAATCTCCGCAGCCAAGTAGAGGATTATATAAGTTCCACAACTAAGGAAGAATTTAATCCCGAAGCAATCAAGCGCGACTTTAGCAAATTATTGGAAGATTCCGAAGCCAGCTTTGAAGAATTGAGCGATCGCCTTTCAAAATTTGACCGCAATAATTTAGTAGAATTACTTTCTAAGCGCGACGATATCAGCCCTGAAGAAGCTAATAATATAGTCACTCAATTTGAAGGTACCCGCGACGAAGTTTTAAATAAAGCTCAAGAATTGCAGCAGCAAGCGGAAAATAAAACCAACGAATTGCGAGCAAAAGTAGAAAACTATCTGCTTAAAACTAACAAAGACGAACTCAACCCCGAAGCAATCAAACGCGAGTTTAAGACACTTATAGACGATCCAGAAGTCGGAGCTAAACAGTTGCGTCAAAGGCTGTCACAATTTGACCGCGATACGTTAGTTAAATTACTCGGTCAGCGCGACGATTTGAGCGAAGAACAAGTAAACAAAAACATCGACCAGCTATTGTCTGTACGCAATAACGTCTTGCAAGCACCGCGAAAAATTGCAGGTAAAGCTAAACAACAATACGATAAAACAGTACAATCAATTTCAGAGTATTTACGCAATACCAACAAAGAAGAACTCAACCCCGAAGCAATCAAACGCGATTTGCAAAAATTGCTCGACGATCCAAAAACAGGAGCTTCAGCAATAGGTAATCGCCTTTCCCAAGCAGATAGAGATACCTTCGTAAAATTGCTTTCTCAACGAGAAGATTTGAGCGAAGAAAAAGTTAACCAAGTAATCGACGACGTACAAAACACAGTTAACGACATCGTAAAAGCACCGCGTCGTTTAGCAAAGCGTACCGGCGAACAAGTTAAAAGCTTCCAAGCCGAAATCGAAGAATATTTACGTAACACCGAAAAAGAAGAACTTAACCCCGAAGGAATCAAACGCGATTTACAAAAACTGCTTGACGATCCAAAAACAGGAGCTTCAGCCATAGGTGAAAGGCTTTCCCAAGCAGATAGAGATACTTTAGTTAAATTGCTTTCTCAACGTGAAGATTTGAGCGAAGAGAAAGTCAACGAAATAATTGACAACGTACAAAACACAATTAGCGACATCGTAAAAGCACCAAGTCGTTTAGCAAAACGTACCAGCGAACAAGTTGCCAACTTCCAAGCCAACATCGAAGAATATTTGCGTAACACCGACAAAGAAGAACTTAATCCCGAAGGAATCAAACGCGACTTACAATTACTATTGCAAGATCCACGCGCTGGAATCGCAATACTAGGCGATCGCGTTTCTCAGTTCGATCGTTCTACATTAGTATCGGCGCTTTCGCAAAGAGAAGACATTTCCGAGGAAGAAGCCAACCGAATAGCAGATCAAATCGAATCTACCCGCAACTCAATCGTGCAACAGTACCAGCAGGTACAGCAACAGGTACAATCTGCCGTTGATGGCAGTTTAAATAAAATTCGCGATTACCTCAACTCCTTGGAGCGTCCAGAGTTAAATTACGAAGGAATCAAACAAGACTTCACAAAGCTATTTGACGACCCACAAATGGGCGTTGAAGCATTACGCAGTCGTCTATCAGAATTTGACAGAGATAGTTTAATCGCCGTACTAAGCTCTCGCCAAGATATTTCTCAAAAAGACGCAAACCGCATAGTTAGTCAAATTGAATCAGCCAGAGATAGCGTCTTAGAAAGAGGAGAGCGCATCCAGAAAGAAACCAAGAAAAGAATCAAAGCCGTTAAAAAACAAGCCAAAAAACAAGCCAAAGATGCCAAAGGTGCCGCAGCAAGTGCCGCATGGTGGTTATTTGGTGCAGCTTTGACATCACTTGCAGCAAGTGCAGCTGCCGGAGTATTAGCCGTCAGAAGTATTTACTGGTGGTAATCGATTAATTCCCAATTAAACCCAAAATGTAGAGACGCGATATATCGCGTCTCTACAAACGTTTGGATATCACAGCGAATTAATGCTAATTAGAAAAACATTACAAACAACAACGCGATAAAATCCTTTACAGCGCCAAATTTTAATTATTTCATCAGCGTGAAAACAGACAGCATCTTCTACCGTCTTTTTAAAGAATTCCCTAGCATCTTTTTTGAATTAATTGGCAACTCACCCCAAACCGCAGATGCTTACGAATTCTCTTCCGTTGAAATAAAGCAAACAGCATTCCGAATCGACGGCGTTTTTCTTCCCAAACAACAACAAGAAAACCCGATTTACTTTGTAGAAGTCCAATTTCAAACCGACGAAGAAATTTATTTACGGGTATTCTCAGAAATAACTTTATACCTCCGTCAAAACAAACCCAAAAATCCCTGGCGAGGAATAGTAATTTATCCCAGTCGCACTATAGATACAGCAGATATCAATCATTACAGCGAATTCTTTAAAAGCCGACGAGTTAGCAGAATTTATTTAGATGAATTAGGAGAAACAGCATCATTACCAGTAGGAATTGCTACCATAAAACTAATAATTGAAGATCGAAATACTGCTATTACTGCCGCGAGAGAATTGATAGCCAGAACCCAGCAAGAAATCAATATTCAACAGCAGCAAAGACAGTTATTAGAATTAATAGAGACAATATTAGTTTACAAATTCCCCAGAATGAGTAGAAAGGAGATTGAAGCCATGTTTGGATTAAGCGACTTAAAGCAAACCAGAGTTTATCAAGAAGGAGTTGAAGAAGGAAAGGAAGAAGGGAAAGAAGAAGGAATGCAACAAGGGCGTATTGAATTACAGATTGAATCTATACCTAGATTATTCAAATTGGGTTTAACTATAGAACAAATCGCCCAAGGCTTAGATTTGGATTTAGAACAAGTAAGACAACAAATTGAAAATCAAGATAAATAAAATATAGATAATATATATTACATTTATCTAGTCCGCGCAGGCGGACTTTGTTTGTGTAGACGCGGTTTCAACCGCCAATTAACTTTAACCTTCAGCTACCAATTCCCCAATCCCCAATCCCCAATCCCCAATTCCCCAATCCCCATGCTTCCCCCCGAACTAAAAACAAAACTTTCAACTCCTTTAAAAATTGGCTCGGTGGAAGTCAACAGCCGAGTTTTACAATCACCTTTATCTGGCGTTACCGACTTAGTATTTCGGCGTTTGGTACGTCGCTATGCACCTAACTCTATGATGTATACCGAAATGGTTCATGCTTCGGGGTTGGCTCACGTCAAACAGCTACCAAAAGTCATGGATGTTGATATTAACGAACGTCCGATAAGCATTCAATTATTTGATTGTCGTCCGGATTTTCTGGCTCAAGCTGCACAAAAAGCTGTAAAAGAAGGTGCCGATACAATTGATATAAATATGGGTTGTCCGGTAAATAAAATCACTAGAAAAGGCGGTGGTTCTTCTTTATTACGACAGCCAGAAGTTGCTCAAGCAATAGTTAGAGAAGTTGTTAATGCAGTTGATATTCCTGTAACAGTAAAAACTCGTATTGGTTGGGATGATGCGGAAATTACTATCTTAGATTTTGCCAAACGAATGCAGGATGTAGGAGCGCAAATGATTACAATTCACGGACGTACTCGCGCTCAAGGATACAATGGCAATGCTCGTTGGGAATGGATTGCTCGCGTTAAAGAAGTGCTTGATATTCCTGTAATTGCTAACGGAGATATTTTTTCTGTTGAATCGGCTATTAAGTGTTTGGAAGAAACTGGTGCTGATGGGGTAATGTGTTCGCGAGGTACTTTGGGTTATCCGTTTTTAGTTGGAGAAATCGATCATTTTCTCAAAACTGGAAAAAAATTACCTCCTCAAACAACTATTCAGCTTTTAGAATGCGCCAAAGAACATTTAAAAGCGTTGTGGGAATACAAAGGAGATAGAGGAATTTATCAAGCACGAAAACATATGGCTTGGTATGCAAAAGGTTTTAACGGTGCTGCGGAATTAAGACAGCAGTTTAATACAGTTGAAACGGTGATTGATGGAGAACAGTTAATCGATCGAGCAATAGAAAACTTGATAATTGATAACTGATAATTGATAACTGATAACTGATAACTGATAACTGATAACTGATAACTGATAACTGATAACTGATAACTGATAACTGATAACTGATAACTGATAACTGATAACTGATAACTGATAATATTCCCTACACCCTATAGATAAAAAAATAGAGACATAGCAATACTACATCTCTATTTTTTATTAATGCATATCATTATTCCGCAGCGATTTCTAAAAAACTCCAGATTACTCAAATTCAAATTCTATAAACATCTCTTCAAAAAGGTCATCAATTATTTCTTGGTTTCTTTTTTGTAACACAGAAGGACCACCAAGAAATTGTTTAATTGTAATTTTCTTATCCCTAAAATCTTTGACAAAGTTACAAATAGAAGATATCACCTCAATTTCGGATTCTACCTGTTCGACGGTTTGAGAAATCGGATCTATTCCTTCTTTAACCGCTTTTCTATAACCTGAAACCATTTGTCCTTCGTTAGTATTCTTAGCTAACCGCAATTCGCTTTTTAAGTTTTCATATTGAGTTTTCAGAAACTCGTTATGCTGCTCTAACTTATTACATTGTCTGGTTAAATCATCTTCACTGTTAATTGAAAATGATTCTTCTACCTGATGCAATCTTTCAATTTCAAGTAATTTAGCTAAATCGCCTTCTTGATAGGCTTTATTAATTTCTTTCATAATTTCTGTATGGTGCATCTGGATATCGCTATCCTTAACTTTATCGGGGTGAAATATCTCAGCTAACCTTAGAAATGTTTGACGAATCTTCTTCGATTCACTATTCTTACTCGCAGAAACTGAAGAGAAATCATGCTGCGCTTGTTGATGTCGATCGTTATTTTCATTCTTTGCATCGGAGAAATCATTTTCTTCTTCCTTCGATTCAAAAAAATCTTCTGGGAAATCATTTTCTATCGAACTTAGCTTGACACTGATTATCCCTGCAACTTGAAGGCTGCGGTAAACTTGTTCAACATTTCTTCTAGTTTGTTTTCCTAGCTTCCGTGCAGTCAAAATTTCATCAAATAATGAATGTATTTCCTCATCCAAAGATGCCATCTTTTGGAAACAAGGAGTACATCTACTATGTATTTCTGTTGCTACAGCACGCATCTGTTGGAGAAAGTTCTGCTGCTCGGTGCGTTTTTTCTTAATCTGCTTGAGCAACCACTGATGTTCTTTTTCTAAGGTTTCCAAGCGGATATGGAAAGATGAAAGAGCAAGGGAGGTTGCTGGTGAAAATGTAGATGGCGATGAAACTTGTGTAGACATAAAAGAAAATATAGGTTTGTTCCAGGTTAATGTACCAATTAGAACTGCATTCAGGAAAGTATTTACTTCCCGAGAGCTACCAAACTTCTAATAATTTACTACTTTTTGTGATTTTATCAATGAAGGTTAGTGTAGACAAATTTCACAACCTGCCCTTAGTATCTACAGAAATTTCAAGCCCAACCCTGTTTGAGTATAAACCAATTCAATCTCTGATTCTTTTAAAGACAATAACAAGGGTTCTTTACTATTACTAAAAGGATTCTTGATTAATCGAATTATCCAACGCCCTGCTACATCTTCTGGAGCCTCAACTATACCGTGAAATTCAAATACGTATTTAGGATATAATATTTTAACTAAGCTTCCTGTCTTTATCATCTTTCTTATCTTCCATTTTGAGTGAGAGTGGATTTATATTGCCTTCAAATATGATTTATAAAAAAAATTATTTTTATTTATTCTTAAACTGTTTTGTTATGGGGAACCAACTAGTTGAAGCTTGTTGTAGTTCATTCAAATTATATTGAGACTTCCACCCACAATGTAAACATTGAAATCCAAAAGTACGATTTGTTAAATATTCACGATACTTTATTCTTACAGAACTGCAACAGGGACAAGTTCCCATAAGTACTAGCGATTTTAACTCTTTTACTGTTTCTTGTTGCTTCTCAAACATATACCTAATCCTTTGTAATTTAAAGTTAAGTGAGCTATTTACTTCTAAAAGCTTATAACTAAACGTGTAACTTAATTACCGTTCTATATATATAAATCTATATTGTCCTTTTTACGTGAAATTTTGCAGAAATAACTAAATAAAAAAACAAATTAGTTTTCAGTATAATTTATTATATATCTATGAAGATAATTATTTTATATTTGTGATTAATATTCTTCTACAAACCCAATGATTTATTCTTGCTTCTTATAATTGCACTTACATTCAGAAAAAACTTGCGATTTTATAACTTAAGACATAGCAAAGTTATAAGTGATAAATTTATAACTAATCGAAGATATAACAATTTTTCATCGACAGCAAAAAGATTCCTTTCTTATCTGCTTAGATAAGGAAAAAAGAAAAGATTTTTGAAGCTTTAAATTTGAATGAGCTTAGTTGTTTACAGAAAACAATCTATATTAAACCTTGGCATAATGTTTTGCCCTCTGTCTGTACGTCATCGTACTTATATCTTAAGTTTGTTTCGGTTTGAGCAAGCGGATATACTCATTTTTAATAACTTGATAGCATTCGCAGGCTGTAGCATTTAGAGCTTCTCGACTTAAAATATTAATTTTTCCACGGGTATAGCGAATCATTCCCGCTTGCTGAAGGGTACCCGCTGCAACAGTTACACCCGAACGACGAGTACCCAACATTTGAGAGATAAATTCTTGGGTAAGGAGTAATTCATCTTTCATGACGCAATCTTGCGTTGTCAGCAGCCAGCGAGCAAGTCTTTCTTCAATATTATGTTGTCTGTTGCACGCAGCATTTTGTGAAGCTTGGGTGAATAACGCTTGCGTATAAAGTAATAAAAGTCTTTGCAATTCTCCACCCTTATCAAACTCGCTTTTTAATATATTGCCGTTAAGCTTTAGCGCACTACCTTCAATTTGAACTATGGCGCGGCTCGTAGTAGAGTCACCACCCAAAAAGACGGGCAAACCTACCATCCCTTCTTTACCTACTAAGCTTATTTCTGTTGTAGAACCGTTTTCCATGATCGAAACTAAAGAAATCATGCCTAAAATAGGGAAATAAACTTCTGTTATTTTTTCCCCTGGTTCCCATAAGACTTCCCCAGAAATTAATTCAACATATTCTAAATGAGAAACTAACTGTTGATAATCTTCTGGAGGTAAAGCCCCTAGCAATTGATTAACGATCGCACCATTAATATCGTCGGACATATGAAAGAATACAATCTTCTTATTTGAGTCGTATTTGGAAAAATATCTGACGACACAAGAAGAATAAAAAATATCCAAGTTATGTATAAAGGCATTTTTCCATTGAATTACTTACAGTATCAACACAGCAATAATATCAATTTTAAGAAAGAATTCCATAGCTGAATAGTTCGATTAATCGAAGCCCCACAAGCTTGCTATAACGAATAAAATCAATTTTCAAAAATGGTATTACTCTTGCTGACACCGTATGTCTGTAAACAAAAGAATACCTCGATCCCAGAAAAAAACAGTACGATACCGTACATAACATTAGGAAAGTTTAAGAAAATATAAAAATTTAACAATTTAAATTGTCAATTTAACAAGCGCTTGAACTCATTCAAAATCAAGCCATAGCATTCGCAGGCTGCTTGTTCAAGTTCCTTTCTCTTTAAGATAGTAATTTGTCCCCTGCGATAACGAATCAACCCCGCTTTCTGAAGTGCTTGAGCCGCTTCTGTAACGCTAGCGCGACGAACTCCAAGCATTTCAGAGATAAATTTTTGGGTGAGTGGTAACTCAGGCTTATTTACACAATCATTTACACAAAGCAGCCAACGAGCGAGTCTTTCCTCAATTAGATGATGGGATTTACAAGCAGCTATTTGCGAAATCTGAATTAATCTTGCTTGGGTGTAAAGTAATAGCTTTGCCTGTAATTGTTTTCCTCTTTCAAATTCGCTTTTGAGTATGGAAGCATCCATTTTCAGCGCATTGCCTTCTACCTGCACGATGGCGCGATTTGTAGCAATATTCCCTCCTAAAAATATAGGAATACCTACCATTCCTTGATTACCTACTAAACCGATTTCTGTCGTTGAACCATCTTTCATAATCGAAACCAAAGAAATCATTGCTCCTAAAGGGAAATAGACTTCTTTTATCGGCTGTTTCGGTTCGTAAATAATTTGCCCTAAAACCAAACTGACAGGCTCTAGGTAAGGAATAAGGCGTTCGTATTCTTTAGTAGATAAAGCCATCAGTAGTTGATTAGCCGATATCTGAGGCGAATCAAACATAGGGTTATAAAATCTCTTTTTGTTAACGTTTTTCTCAGGCAGAGCCAGTAATACTTTCTTGTAAAGTGGTATTTTTATAACATTTTTGAGAAAATATAGGAATCCGGTTTAATTTTAAAACAAATCTAGGTATTTTTAACTGTGTTAGGGGAACATCGTGACGCACAACCACGATCATTTTATTAGGTTAAGCTATGGTTAACACGTCCTACATTTTTCTAGAATTCAAATAGTTTTTCGGCATACTATTTAGATTGTGTAAGTTAAGTCTTTGATTGTTGAAATATCTCTAACTAACTATAATTCTTAAATAACTAAAGCCGACCTCTATTAACATATAATTACGTTAATATTATCTTAGGGTTCATAATGTTTTTTTAATAAACAATCATAAGCATTATTTATCACAACGATAATAAATGCTTGTATCGGATGTTTTTTTGATTATTGCCTTATATTCAAATATCAATTTTTAGATGTAGATAATCCACCACTTTGATATAAATCTTCTAACACTTGAGTGGCACAAACCAAAGCTACCAATCCAATTATCACTATAGGCTGCGAACTTGCCCCTAATAGAGCCAGAAATATCAAAATTGCAGCAGCAGCAAGTCTGTATTTTGCTCTAACTTTACATCGATTGATCATTCCCGTTCTGTGCAGAATACTTAAACTTAATAAACATAGGGCGACTCCACCACAAATCAGCCAGCGTTGGGGAGTTGGTAGCGCTTGATTTGCATCGCTCATTATCACCTGCTCTACACCAACTCCCGTAGTCGCAAGTCCGATTACTAACGGTAAATGTCCGTAAAGCCAAACTTGAATTAATCCTACTTTCTTATTGACATTAGCATTTAAAATTGAACCGCTAACATTTTCAAAGTAGATCCACCACAAACTAAAAGCAATACTAAAACCGAACACCGCAGAAATTGCGCTTTGTACGTCCCATTGTTGTTCGGAAACTCCATTTACAACGGCAATGATTGCTTCACCCAAAACAATAATTGTAAACAGCCCAAAACGTTCCGGTAAATGTTCGGGATGGGGAAGTAAATCAAGTTGAAAACGTTTTGCAGTGATTACAGTAATGAAATCTACAGCTAAAGCAAATCCCCAAAGTACAAAACGTATAGGAATTGGCACAAAAGCTGATATTAACCATAAAATCGCAGCAATAGAGAAACCAAAACAGTAATATTTAGCTAAAGCTCGCGCTTGAGGTATATGTTTAATTACTCGCACGTATTCTAAAACTAAAACAAATCTTGTTATGGCATAAGCAATTGCAAAACCAGCAGAACTTTCTCCCAAGCCATGATGAATATTTACGGCAACAGCGGCTACTGCTAGCATTTGCAAACCAGTCAACAATCGATGTTTAATATCATCGCTATCAAATCGATTTGCATAGAACGTAGTTCCAATCCACGCCCACCATATTGGTATAAATAAAAATACAAAGCCAAAAAAACCTTTTAGAGAAATATCTTTATTTAAATTATGGGCAATTTGCGATACAGCAACTACATAAACCAAATCGTAAAAAAGTTCTAACCAAGTAGCATGACGGTGTTCTTCTGCTACTTCTTCACCTATACGTAAACGAGGAATTTGCAGCCAGCCTTTCATATTAATAATTAGTAATTAGTAATTAGGAATAAAAATAAATGCCTATAGCCGACTTATTCTGCGGCATTAAATAATCGTAGAACAGGGAATAGGGAATAGGGAACAGGGAACGGTTATATAACTGAGCAGGCTTAACGACTTATAGTTATTTTCATAAAACTTTCTTTCGCCGATCGATAGTTAATAATGCAATTACAGCACTGGCAACTGCTAAACCTGCGGCGATAAACATGATTAAACGAAAACTATCTACATAGGAAAGTGCAATTGCTTTTTCTATGGCATTTGTTAACTCATTACTTATATTATCCGGAACTTTTGCGGCGGCTAAATTGATTCTTTCTGCTGCTAAGGCTTGCTTTACTTGAGATGGTACATTTAACTTTGCCAAACGTCGATCCAGACTGAGATTAAAAGCATTGAAAACAAAGATATTAAAAATGGCGATCGCCAATAATCCAGCAATACGAGAAACGGCGTTGTTGACTCCCGAAGCAACACCAACTTGACGCTTTCTTACCGAACCCATGACGGTTGTTGTCAAAGGAGCAACGCTAATTGACATCCCCAATCCTAGTACTACAATCGCGGGAAAAAATGTTAACCAATAACTACCGCCGATTCCAGGTAATGCAAAGAGTATAAAACCAACTGCTGCGATTATTGGCCCTACCATCAAAGGTAACTTAGCATCGTAACGATTTACTAGATTACCAGACGATCGCGACAGAAAGAACATAAGCAGAATAAACGGTAAAAACGCTGCACCAGCAGCCATCGGAGAGTAACCTTGAACCTGAATTAAATTGAAAGGAACAAAATAGAAAACTCCTCCCAAAGCTGCATATAGTAGTAATGTCAGTAAATTAGCACCCAAAAAAGTACGGGATTTGAATAAAGATAAAGGTATCATCGGACTGTAGATATTAGCTTCTACAAAAACAAACGCACCTAAAATAATTATTCCGAATGCCGTACAACCTATTACCAAAGGATGAAAAAGTCCTAAAACAGAAGATTCAATCAATCCAAATATCAACGTTCCCAAACCCAAAGTTGCCAGCGTTGCCCCCCAATAGTCCAATCTGGTAAACTCGCGATCGCGACTTTCGGGAATGTAACTAAATAAAATGGATAAGATTGCGATCGCCAAGGGCACATTAATAAAAAATATCCATCTCCAAGATAGATTTTCTATCAGCCAACCGCCTAAAATTGGCCCAAATGCTGAAGTTATAGCTGTAAAACCCGACCAAGTACCAATAGCTTTTCCTCGCTCCGAATCGATAAAAGAAGCACTAATGATCGCCAAACTTCCGGGAATCAATAATGCACCACCAACTCCTTGAAAAGCACGAGCAATTATTAGTTGATTGATATTAGGCGATAAAGCACACCATCCAGAAGCAAGAGCAAAGAAAGTAACTCCACAAGCATAAATTAATCTTCTGCCAAATCGATCTCCTAAAGATCCACCCACCAAAATTAAAGCAGCTAAAAACAAAGCATAAGATTCAACTACCCACTGTAATTGAGTAGCACTTGCGTTCAAAGATTCTTGCAGTACAGGCAGTGCGACATTGACAACAGTGCCATCAATCATTGCCATACTCGAACCGAGTATAGTCGCCACTAGTACCCAGCGTTCGGTATTGCGAGAACAAGAAGTAGAGCATCGTTTAGCTTTGATGACTCCGGTATCACATGGCGGTTTAACAATGTTTGACATCTCAAGCACTAAGAGCGCGACTGTAAAATTTTACCGGACTTTGTTGATTTTTCTCTATTAAATATAAAATGGTATTTTTGTCAATTCTATTTTTGTTTACTTTGAATATATTATTAGACATATATTGGACATATCTAAGCTTAGATAAGTCCTATTTTTTGTAGTTAGCTAAAAAGCATTTTTTATCAAGCATAATCGAACAAAATTGTATTAAAATAAATTGTAGGTATAAACGCTTTTTATCAGTTAACTGTGAAGCGTTTCTACTTGTGAACAATGTTTGTTTTATCTATTAACCGTAAAAATGGCTGACAAATCCGACCGTCAAAAGCGAATTATGGAGCATCTTGCTCGCAGTACAAACGATTTTATCAAACCTAAAATTAATTCTGTTGAGAGACAGCAGCAAATATTAGAGCATGTTCGTATGACTAAAGGTTAAATTGATTTTGAGGTGGGAATCTCCCGCCTTTTTTTTATCTTAATTTATAATATTTAATTCTGATTTTTTTAACGTTAAAATTTATTAGGGCTTAGTGGAGTATTTAAACATGAATAAATACTTAATATCGTTGCGTTTACATAAATTATTTAAAATCACTAGTTCCCAGGTTCAACCTGGGAACTAGAATTCAGAGGCTCTGCCTCCATCTGTTGAAACTGGTGCATTCAGGTGAATAAAAAGATACTTAAAAAAAGAATATTTTAACTAAAAATACTTTATTTGTTCGATGCATTTCACAGTATTGAGTTAAGCAAAAGAGCTTTCTGTTACATTCATGCGCTTTACGTAAAGCTTATAGCCATAGAAAAGACTCAGTTTTTACAATTTAAATTATTTGAAATTATTTTGATAAGTTTACTATTTGAACGAAAATAAATTTTAGATTTTAGATAAAATAAGTTTAATCAAAATAGTTAACATATTGCTAAATTTGAGACCAGAAATGGTTTCATATCAATTCTTGTATTTTGATTATACATCCATATACCGATTAGCTCAGTAATTATCTTTAAAAAGGTAAGTAAAAAATAAAAATTAGTAATTGATTTATCGGTAAGTTCAATTTTTATTATCCGAACGCTTCAGTTATAACAAGTACTCTACAAGCCATGAAATCCCCTGAATCCCAAACCAAAATTCAAGAAAATAGCTCTCAAAAAGCTAAAAAATGGTCGCAACGTTTAATTTTTATACTGATACCAGTAGCTTTAACCATTAGTGGAGCAGTAGTACTTTTTAATTTACTGTCTCGCGAAAAAAAATTGCCTTCAAGTATTACCGTACAACAAGCACCGCTATCAGTTAAACTAGCTGATGTACAAGCAAGTCAAATCAAAGAAAGTTCGGAGTTTATTGCCAGTTTACAATCATTAAATTCCCAAAGCATTCAAGCAAAAACTCAAGGTAAAGTTTCACAAATTTTTGTAAAAAAAGGCAGCCAGGTTGCAGCGCAAGCTCCTTTACTACAAATTGACTCCAACAATCAAGCTGCTGAAGCTAATAATAACAGTAGTGGTAATAGCGCAATACAATCAAATCAACTACAGCTACAAAATGCTCGTACCCAGCTTCAGGAGTTAGAAGTTCAACAATTATCGAAGCTGCAAAATTTGAGATTAAGCCAAGAAAAATACGAAAAATATTCTAATTTAGCCGCACAAGGTGCCGTATCCAAACGAACCAAAGATGAATACGCTCAAAAACTTAACACGGCTAAAATAGACTTCAACAATTTAGGTGCCAAAATACAAGCACAGCAAGCAACTATATCTAGTTTAGAAAAAGCATTACAGCAAGCACAAGTAAATACCACAAACAATATTCCTGCACCACAGACACCACAGAAGCAGCAGTACAAAATTAATGCTCCCTTCCAAGGTACAGTAGCAAATATTTCAGTAAAAGTTGGAGATTTAGTAAACCCTTCAACCAGAATTGCAACGGTTACTCAAAATCAACCTTTAGAAGTTGATATCCCAGTTTCCCTTGAAAACAAATCGCAGCTACGCAAAGGAATGGCAGTAGAAATGATCAACTCCAAAGGTGAAAATATCGGTACGGGAAAAATATTTTTTATTTCCCCAGAAGTTAATCAAAATACCCGCACTATATTAGTAAAAGCATTATTTGATAATAAAGAAGCAAAGATGCAAGCGGGACAATTTGCTCAAGCGAGAATCAATTGGAATCAACATTCCGGTTTATTAATTCCGACTACAGCAGTATTTCGTATAGCTGGGGAAGCTTTTGTATATGTAGCTGAAAAAATAAATTCAACAACAGCAACCCCAACCATAGTAGCCAAACAAAAACAGGTTAGATTAGGTAAAATCCTAGATAATAAATATCAAGTAATTGAAGGATTGCAGCCAGGAGAAAAAGTAGTTGTTTCTAAGTTATTGAATATCAAAGATGGAGATGTTTTGATCGTTCAATAATTTGGATTTTATTCGGTAACGCCTTTACGTACAAAAAGTGCAAGAATTCCAAGTATTAGTAAAGCAACTCCCCACCAAAGAGAGTCACCGGGAAGAACTTTCAGTATAAGTGTAGTCATTCCAGAACTCAGCAGCGACCATCCAATTGTTGATTGATTACGCATTTAATTACTTTCCTTACATTACTTACTGTTCCAAAAATAATTGTTTATTGTCAAAAAATAATCTACTAAAAGTATTAGAATGAAACTGAACTAAAGTGGTAGTAGAAACCAGTTTAGACTCAGCCTTGTAAATTATATTGATATTTGAGCTATGGTCGTTTGTTTTTCTTAATTAATTTTAAAGAATCAAAATGTATTGTATAAGCATTTTTCTTTGAACTAGTTTTACCAATCTTTATTATCTAAATATCTCTTGAGTACCATTTTTAAAGAAACGGCGAGTAGTTCAATATATAATACTGGGGTCATTTATTTTGGCAGATTTGGGTTACTTGGGTTATATTATTCAACCTATGCACCTGCATCCCTCAAATCTGTCTGCCCTCTTGTTGCCGAAACACCAAAACCATATATCATACAGATAAATTCACAGAAATTAACAATGGTAGAACCTCCAATTAAAAAAGCCGATCGTCAACCAAAACCGGAAACTGAAGTCAGTTCTGATAAGAGCTTTACTCCTCCGGTAAAATCAGAAGGCAGTTCTGAAAAAAAGAGTTTTACTCCTCCGGTAAAATCAGATCGTAAAGATAGAGACAGCGATAGAGATAACAATAGAGGTGGAGCTAGAGGTAAAGGTAGAGGTAGAAAATCATCTGAAAGAGATGAAATCAAGGCTCCAGTTAGTCTTGCATTAGCACGCCCTCCCAAGCCAAGCAAGCCTCCCGTTAAAGTTGAACCTGAACCAGAAGAAGTTTCAGAAACTGTTGCAGAAGATCAAGATTCTAATGAAGCACCATCAGAAGTTGTTGCAGAAGAATCTCAAGATTCTAATGAAGAGCAAAACAATTCATAGCTTGTGCTTTTAGAAGAAGTAGAGGGGGTAGAGGGGGAAGAGGAGCCATTGCGTTGCGGAAGTCTCCTCCGTTGTAGCAAATGGCGTGGGGAAGAGGGGGAAGATTAAATAATTTAGAACTCCTCATTCCTAACTCCTAACTCCTAACTCTTCACTTTTTTACCTTTTCACACGCTCGCCAAACCGGATTAATCTTTCAATCATTGCCAGACGGTTTTCCCAGACTCCTACTTGATAGGGGTTATTTAAAGCATTTTGTCGCATCAACGTTCTAAATTGAGATTGAAAGCGAGTCAATGATGCTTTTGTTGTTTGTAAATTAGCTGGCGATGGAGATTTTGCAAGTTGATTTAAAGCGTTTTCTAATACTTCTGCTTGGCTGTTAAATTCGGAAATTTTGCTAGCAGACATTTGCAGTTGCTTATTCTCTAATGTAAATTTCCATTCTTTTTGTAGGGAAGCGTAGCGTAAAGCAGCAGTTTTGAATGGTTGACGGTAGGGAATCGGTTCGCGTTCGGTACTACCTTGAGTGCTGCCCAAAACTTGCTGTAGCTGTTGATTTTGTAAGTTTTCGGCTGCGAATAATGCGTAACCACCTACTGGTAAATCTCTAATTAACTGTAGTTGATCGAATGCTCCTAAAGTCGGTAAATTTAATAGACGAATTCCGGGAACTAATAAAGTAGAACCTAACTTTCTCGATACAATCCAAGGCTGTGCTAATCTGCTAAAAGTTGGGGTATCTAAAGCGTAAGTCATGGGAACAATTAAGTCGATATCGCCTCGTTGTGCCCAAACTTCCCAATGTTGCTGTAATTTACCAATCCTTTCTTGTTCCGGTAGAGGAAACACCGCTACGGACATAATTAAATCGGATTTTTTTTGTCGCATTTTTTGCGAAACTTGAGCAACAAAGCTATCTACTTGTTGAGTACGAAACGCCGTCCATTTTTGCCAAATATCGCGTTGCCTCGGTGAAATTTTGAGCGGATCGACTCCATAACGCTGTTTAAATTGCGATCGCGCTGCTTTTCCATAACCGTAACTGCGGTTTCGTTGATGATCCTGAAAGGGATAGCGGATGTAGTCTAAATGTAAACCGTCTACGTTGTAGTTGGTAACAATTTCTTCGTACTGATTTAATAAATACTGTCGTAATTGCGGATTTGCGGGGTCAAAAAACGGTTTATTTTGGCCTTGGGGAATCATCTTTCCGCGTCTATCGTAACCAGCCCAATCGGGATGAGCAGCAAGTACTGGGCCGGGATAATTGGCGTTAATACCCAAAAGTTTATTATGTCGCTGGTTTCCTGCCGCAAAAACCCATACCCAGGCGTGTAATTCCATACCTCGATCGTGGGCTAATTTGACGGCGGATTTCAAGGGGTCCCAGTTACGAGTTAAAGGATTTTGCTGGGGTGCAACTTTACTCGGATACACTGTATAACCTGCATTAACCGTTTCAAAAAATACCGTATTAATACCCGCTTGCTTCATGCGATCAAATACTTGAGCTAATCCTTGCTCGTTTCTAGCCTTAACAATCGTTCCGCGATCGAGCCAAATTGCTCGGATTTCTGGTTGAGCAAACCTTTGATTTACCGGAAACTGATTCCACAAAGAAGCTTTTGCTGCTAACCATTGTTTGCGAGCTTCAACGTATTTTCTCTGTGCTACTAACTGCGGTAGTTGTTGGACAACTTCTTTAGCTTGCGATAACGCTTGCTGGCTGCCCAAAGCTAATGCTCCAGGTTGACTGGATGCAAATTGTGCGGTTTGAGCTTTTGCAGTTTGAGTTGCGTTATTTATTGCTGCGACTGCTAGATTTGTGCTTTCAACTCGACCAATTAATTTTAGTAATTCTTGCTGTAGCGCTATTGTTTCATTACGGCTAATTGGTTTGCGGGAATTAGGTTTAACATCCAAACGTACCTTATCCTGCAAATTATCTATTGCTTCATCAGATAGCTCATCGGAACGTTGGAAGTTGATATTCCTAGAAGGATTATCGGGAATGACGGCAGTAATATTAAAGGGAGTAGAATTTGTATTTGTTTGCGTTAGGGAATTATTAGAATTTGTCGCAGGTGTTTGAGCAACAGCAGAATTATCACACTCAGTTGCACCACCTGGAATACTTTTAATAGCATTCGGCAAACTTGCGTGTCGTTTTAAAGCAGCCTGTAACCAAGCACTATCCAAACTGGGATTTGCAGCGCTATCAACTCCCCATCTCCAACCAAAAAAAGTAGAACGGGAAGTGGCTAAAACGGCTGCGGAATTATTTTGAGATTCCCATCGTGCAGCAGTTTGTGCGGGTGAATTAGGAACCACAACACCACCGCGCACTTCTCCAATTAAATTTTTATTATTAGCCCATCGCTGCAACTTATCTTTAGAAGGTTGAAGTTTCTGCGGTGTATCTAAACTAAATCCCCAGTAACCTCCCAAAACATCTTTAATTAATCGACGTACCCCCGGAGCAGATAAACTTCCCACAGGACCGCTAGCAATCACATTTCCACCTTTACCTACCCATTCTTCTAAGCTAATTGCTTGCGACGGCGTTAATGTTTCCACGTTAGGTAAAAGTAGTATCGTGCGGCTTCCCCAATCGTGAGTATTTCTAATCCTATTTAAAGGAATCACACAGTAGTTAACCCCAGCTTGTTCGAGACGAGTAGTTATACCCTTCCACTGATTAGCATTTTCGCGGCTTTGAATTACGCTGATAACAGGTTCAGTCGCCGCCGTAGCAGGTAAAATATTAAATAAACTACAAACTAAAAGCTGGCATTTAACAAAAAATAATCCAGTTTGAATAGATTTTAATTTAATTCTGATTCCTTTAACCTGGTTTGTCACTATTTATTCCCCATTCGATTTTGGATTTTCACAACGGATTATGGATTTGATTTTGACGCTAAGATATTTACTAATAAATTAGATATTTTAGACAGATAAATAATTAAGAAGTTGTCATTAAATAAGACTTCTACTCATGTTTTGCGCTTTACGGTTAATTACTAACAGAATAAATTTAATAGTTTAAAATATTACCATTTTAATACAGTGCATTTTTTAGTCCATTAAAATGGACTTATGCTACTAGATAGCGACTTGCAGGAGATGGCGGGTCAAAACCCTGCTTGAGATAACAGGTAATAATTTTGACCATAGTTTTTATAGTGCAAGATGTGAATTTAGATAATAACGTCTTCTTAACCTACGGAACTTATGCAAACCCCCCAACTCATCGGAGGTTGGGGGGAACTTAATATCTGGAAAACTACATTTTGAATTAATAGCTCTTCGGTATCGTCACTTAACTCCTAACTCCTACTTCCAACTCCCGAACACAAGTTTCAATCAACTCTTCAACATTTGCTACTGGATAAATTTTTACTTTTAAATTGCTAGCTACTTCCTCAACAGTTTTATCATCGAGAAATATTAATTCTCCATGTTTTAACATTACACTCGGCAGTAAAATTCCATCTCCTAAATCTTTATTTTGTAATTTCAAAAGTAAATCGTGACCAGTTAATAAACCAGTAACGCTAATATCTTGTCCCCAATAATCGCTGGATAAAGCACGCATATTAACAGACAAACCTTCAACCGAATTTAACTGTTTGACAAGAGGTTGAAAAGCTTGCTCAACTGCATTTCCTACTACCCAAGTTAACTTTCTGGGTTCAACTTTCTGCGGTAATAATTCCCGTGCTGTTTGCAAAAACTCTTTGATAAATAAACGAATCGAACCAACACCATTATCAATTTGGGGATAATCTTGGTATTCAGCTTCACATGGTAGTTCCTCACCTGCAATTAAAAACCATTCGTCGGCTAACCAAATACAATTTGAACCAACACTTTCTTTTAATTCTTGCTGCAACTTCCGCACTTGAGCGATTACTTCTCGTGCTTTCTCTGGCGTTACTGGTATAAGTTCATCCTCTTGGGGACGAAACCGCGTTAAGCCCACTGGCACTACTGCAACAGAAGCCACAGCAGGTAATTCGCCAGTATGAAAAGACGCTAAGTCGCGCAGAGTTGTTTCTAAGTGTACGCCATCATTAATACCAGGGCAAACAACTACTTGTGCGTGAATTTGTAGTCTTCTTTGCTGAAACCACTTGATATTCTGTAGAATTTCTCCCCCACGTTGATTTTTTAATAATCTAATTCTTACTTCGGGTTCGGTAGCATGAACGGATACATAAAGTGGCGACAATCGCATCTGTTCGATTCTTTCCCATTCTCGTTGCGGTAGATTCGTTAAAGTCAGATAAGATCCGTAAAGAAAACTTAAGCGATAATCATCATCTTTAAAGTAAAGACTAGAGCGTTTACCCGGTGGTTGCTGATCGATAAAACAGAAAGGACAGCGGTTATTACACTGGATTAAACCATCAAAAAGCGCCGTTTCAAACTCCAAGCCTAAATCGTCATCGTAATCTTTTTCAATTTCAATTTGATGAGTTTTACCCTTCTCATCTAAAATTTCTAATTCTAAAAATTCATCAGCGCATAAAAATTGATAATCAATCAAATCGCGAGGATGCATACCATTAATACTAACGATTGCATCACCTACCTCAAATCCGATTTCAGCGCCAATAGAATCCGGTAATATTTTTGTAATACGAGCAGGGTTAATGTTCATGAGTTAGTTGTTGGTTGTTAGTTGTTAGTTGTGAAAAAGATCAAATTTATAAACTCAAGTCGCTGTTTGTAGTTAACGAACAAAGGTTACTTTTGAGAGTAGCAAAAAGTAAAATAAATAATTTTAATTCAAAAATACAATTTCCCTTATACAGTAAGCTCTTCGAGATTTTTAACAGGAAGTTAAGCATTAAAGCTGATAAAAAGTCATTATAAACTCCTATCCACTAACAACTAACAACTAACAACTAACAACTAACTATTCTCCAAAAACCCCGCAGCAATTCCACCCAATATAAAAATTCCAAATATCAATCGATACCAAACAAACACCCAGGTACTTTGAGTTTTTAGAAAGCGCAGCAAACTAGCGATCGCCAAGTAAGAAAATACTGCCGATGAAATTATCCCTGCTACCAAGGAAACTATCTGACTTCCATCAACCCCTGCTACAAAGAAATCGTGTAACTGTACTAATCCAGCGATAGAAATAGCCGGAATACCCAGCAAAAATGAAAATCTGGCTGCGGTTTCTCGTTCTAAATTTAAAAATAATCCTGCCGTTAAAGTCGAACCAGATCGAGATACACCCGGAATCACCGCTAAAGCTTGAGCAACACCCATCAGCAAACCATCTAACATTATTAGATGTTCAAAATCTCGTTGCCGGTTGCCGAATTTTTCTGCCAATCCCAAAAGTATTGACATCACCATAGAAGCAATCGCGATCGCGCTCATACTCC
>JBARZF010000588.1:0-2143 GCA_049649675.1 Rivularia sp. (in: cyanobacteria)
GGCTATTTTATAAGTTACTGAATAACCTTGCTGACGTAATTTTTCTGCAAAATGCCGCATTGCTGACCAAATTAATACCAGCTTTTGCTTGTGATATCTAAGTTGTTTGATATGGGAATAGGATTCAATGAAGATTATTTCTACTTCTGAAGGGTTATTACAACTTTGTAAAGCTGCTTGTGTTAAATATAGTTGATCGCCTAATATCCAGATACCTGTTTTCATAATTAGTAATTATATTGTAATAATAATCTTAACGTTGCGATCGCGTAACTCCTAATTCAATCTTGCCTAACACAGCATTCTTGATAAACGTCATTTCTCGGTTGTTAGATGACTAAGAAACCGGGAATCTTAATATTTTTTCAGTAAATTTAACTTACAATGTCGTATAGACAACTATAATTACTAGAAAAAATAAGTAACATTAACATCATTAAGGTAGGATAATCTTAATTTAGAGAGCGGGGAAAGTCTACTTTAGCGCGAATTTCACCAATTATTTTTGATATCAAAGTTGCTTTGTTTATACAACTTTGACTCAAATCAATATTTGAATTAGAGGCTACGCTTTAACGTACCCTGTTTACCCTGTCAGCTACACGAAGCATTTTCACATTCGATTCTGAATATGATGCTGCGTCTAATATGATATTCAAAAAATCAAATGACGTACATATTATTTAATTAAGATCGTGAATAATTCTGAAAATCCCATATCAACTTTTGAGAATATTGACATTTTACCAGTTGATAGCTCATTAAATTCAGATATTTTATCTGATAATAATAAACTTTCGGCAAGCTTTAAAAACCCTATTTTATCAGAAGAAGAATTTACGGAAGCTTCCCTTAATTTAAATAATCAAAATAGTGCTCAACCACAAGCTGCTTTAAGTTCAAATTCAAATTCAAATACAAATATAAATATAAATATAAATCCAAATCTAACCGAAAATGGCATATTTACTGTAGATTCAACGGGTACCTTGACGATTGATTTCTTATTTGATGCGGGTGGTTATCAAAGCGAACTTGGGATTTTTAATCTTACGGGAATGGAAAATTTAAATCCTGATTCCGATGAATTTATTCAAGAAGCTGCTCGTCGTGTTTTGAGTAATTCGGCAAACGGTTATATTGCTATTAATGATGATTCTGAAGCTGCTAAATTTACCGGAGAATTAGGAGAAAAAGATAGAAATCAAGGTGATTATGCGGGAATAAAAACTTTTACCATGAATCCTGGGGATAATTTTGCTTTGATGCTAGTTCCCCAAGGTAAGGTTGAAGAAGTTTTAGATAATCCAGTTGATGATAACAAACGTCCTTTATTTTCCCTGTCATTAGCTAACCCCGACAATGCAATTCAAATAATGCAGTTGATGGAGGGAATGGGTGTATTCGGAATGGAAGATTTACGCTTAGATCGAAATTCCGATACCGATTACAATGATATTATTTTTCAGATTAAAGGTGCAGCAGGTAAAGCGAATCCTTTTGAAGAAGTAAGTTCTAATAATTGGGATGAAACAGAAGCTGGAAAACAGTTAATTGAATTTGTTGGGAATAATAATATTGATGCTGCGAGTGAGAATCCCGGTAAATTAGAGTTTGAAAAAGCTGAATTGAATACTTTTGAATCGGGAATCTCTACTTTATCGGCTAAGGTGATTCGTACTGAGGGAGATTTAGGAGAAGTTAGTGCAACAGTTAATTTAACCAACGGTACTGCTACAGGTGGTGAAGATTTTGATAGTACTCCAATTGTGCTTAATTTCAGAGATGGAGAAATCGAGAAAAATGTAACTATTCCTATCTTCAGCGACGATTTAAAAGAAGGTAGCGAAACTGTTAATTTATCTTTAGCAACCTTGACTAATGGAGCAACATTAGGAAATCAAAATACCGCCATTCTTAATATTGGTGATGAAGATACGAGCAATATTATTTCTCAAAGTAGCAGCGAAGATTCTGCATTATCTTTAGATACGGTAAACGTCTTTTTGAAACCACAAGAAGAGATAAGTTTCGATCTTACCGTTACCGTACCCGAAGCTCCTAATATTGCAGCCTCTACACCCACACCTCAAAATGCAAATAGTAATCAAGTAAACATCACAACCGTAGGTGATGATGCTGG
>JBARZF010000589.1:0-2754 GCA_049649675.1 Rivularia sp. (in: cyanobacteria)
ATTTTGGGTTGCAATTTGCGGAGTCAATATACTGACTATAGGTGTTGGTGTTGGTGGTAAAGCTAGGTAGAGCATACTTGGCACAAAGTTATTAATATTTAGCCTGATGTAGGCTGTGAGCTATGAATTGTAATATTAGTTATAGAAAAAAAGTAGATAGATGCAGCGAATAATAAATTAACAAATAATTTTTTTTAGATGTATTAAAAGATGAATTCAGAAGCATTTATTTTTATTTGTAGTGCGAGCTAGAGACTCGCTATAACTGGCTACAAATATTTTTACAATTATTAAATACTCCTGAACCAACTGACCCTAAAAACTATTTACTCAAAGAAGTTACAGGCGACTTTTTAGGTTGGAAAGTACTAACAGCAGGCACTGTGAAAGGAATACCTTTGTCAACTGCGAGTCCACTTAAATCGGCGTTGATATCTAAGACATAGTTACCGGGTGGTAATTTCTTTCTGATGGGTAATACTAGCTGACGGCGAGTGTCCGCTAATACGGGAGATAATTTTAATTTTCCTGCGAATACTATATTCGGAGGTAGTTTGACTGGTTGATTGCCCGATGCTTTCAACGGTTCCGTCGCTTTAGCTCCGGGATATTTAGCAGCAGGCCAGATTGCATATTGCCCTCTTATCTTTACGTGGGCATTTCCTTTGTTGGAAACGTCAAATACAGCCTTAACTCCATTCTGGCTAGGATCTACATTTACAGAGTTGAGAACGCCAACTTTTTTGACATCTCCTGCATAACCGTAGATAACAACGCCCAAACGTCCGACAGTAGTAACCGCTTTACTACTTCTAGTACTTCCTGATGGAATTTCTTCGAGGTAAAGAATCGCTCTATGTTCGCCTTCATTTGGCTGAACTTTTGGACGAATTGCAAGGCGGATAGTCTGGCTTCCACCAGGAGGTATAGTGAATCTAGAAGGAGTAAAAACAATCCACTGATCTAAAGTTTGCTCGGTAGATTTTACTAATTGAAATTTACCTTTTTCATCGAGCGTCCAAGAACGGACGTAAGCCCTCATTTGCACGGGCTTTTTATCAAAATTACCAATTTTGATTGTTTTAGAGCGGGATTTATCTTTTATTTCGACTTCAAGCCGAGGTGGACTTACACCAACATGAATAGCGTCGGCTGCGGGTATTCCCAAGAATAAAGCGCCGATTAAACTTACTGCGATACCTATTGTTTTTGCGAATATTTGCATTTGTAACTTCCTCAGACTCCAAACGAAAATTCACTATTACTGAAACTAGAACTGCGTTTAAATGCATTCATCGTTGTTGTTTTTAACACACACCGATAGCCTTCCTTTATATTCACCCGCTTCTCTGAATTGGGAAATATTGATGATTAATTCTGCTGCACCTTTGACTAAGACTGTCTCGCACTCACCTTCAGTCTCAGAGCTACATTCTTTTTCAACTACTTCTTGGTCTGTTAGACGTACTATATTGGTGACTGGAAGCTCAGGGTCATTACCATCCGCCTTTTTATTTAGTTTATCGGGTTCATTATTAAGAGCTATCAGTCCGTATTCAATCTCTAAAGGCTCCTTCAATTCATTTTTACGAACTCGCATTTCCCATCTCACGATACGGCTTGTGTCGCTATTGAAGGAGAGAGGCTTGTAAAAATCTTGACTTTTTATAACTGTACTGCTGGCTTGACCGTTGGGAAAAAAGTCATTTGCTCCAATATTTGCGAGTCTAGCTGGATCTTCAGATATCTGATTCAGTTCTGTGGTTGATTGTGCGAAAACAAATGGCTGTGGTAGACCGAGAAGTGCTACACCTATAGCCAAGCAGTACCTAAGTTTGCGTTGGCTGCTCATAGTATTAATTCAGATACAAATGCGACTAATATATTGCGGGTCAGTTATCAGTTTTTTGTTCTTGATTAACTAACTCTTGACAATTAATTTTTAGTATTGTCTAAATCTTGATTCTAGATAATTCTATCAGTAGAAACTGGAAGCAGGCATTTTGCCTGCGCCAGAATCAAAGTTGAACTTGATTAAAAATTAATTAGCAGCAAATTCACCTTCTGAAATCGCTTCTACTATCACTCTACCTCCCTCATAACGACCTGCTTGAGGTGCTTCTTCATCCCCATCGTCTTTAAAATCAAATTTCAATCGAACTCCTCCTATTAGTGAAGGTTCATCATCATCAGCACCGAAATCAGTATCTCCCAAGTCACGGTTCGATCTAATAGTGTCATCTACAACTGACATCTCAGCAGTAATTTCATCATCTTCTACATTTGTAAGTTCTTTTGCTTCAGGGTCAACTGTAACTCTAACTTTGACATCAGTAGCATTACCATTGGAGTAAACGGCGTATAGTTCTGTAATCTCTTTTTCTACACTGGTTAGAGAAGATTCATCACCGAGTATTACACCTGTTACATCTAACAGATTAGTACCGTCTGTTGTACCTGATGCTTCGGATTCTACTGCGCTACCTAATTCACTTGGAGAAACACGCAATTCAACAGTATCAAAAGTCTTTAGATAAAGTACTTCATCTACAGTCAAGTTAACGTTTACTTGTTGCTTAACTGCGCTAGCAGGTGCAGCAAAAATAGCGCTACCAACTACTGCTGCACTTGCAGCCAAAAGACCCAAAACTTTCTTATTCATGTCTATTTCTCTGTGGTTTTAGTAAGGTAAATGTTGTTTGTTTGATAAACTCTCTTTTTCTGACTTATCCAAATCAATTTGCTAAAGGGATG
>JBARZF010000590.1:0-4267 GCA_049649675.1 Rivularia sp. (in: cyanobacteria)
AGAAGTGCGATCGCGCTTCCGAGAAAATCTCAAATCCCTCTGCCAAGCCTACGATTTAGAAATAAAGGAAGAGGATTAATTTGTTAATGCGTTAATTTGTAGAGACGCGATATATCGCGTCTCTACAGTTAGTGCTGTTTCTTACCCCCTTAAAATCCTCCCAATCATCCCATTAGCCTGGGAACCATAACCGCCACCAAACAAATTAAAATGATTCAAAATATGATAAAGATTATACAAAGTCTTCCGCCTTTCATAACCATCATCTAACGGAAACACCTCGTTATAACCTTGATAAAAAGCTGCTGGGAAACCGCCGAAAACTTCCGTCATTGCAATATCAACTTCCCTGTCGCCATAATAAGTTGCTGGATCAAAAATTATCGGTTCCCCTTCAGATGTAAACCCAGCGTTTCCTCCCCACAAATCGCCATGTACCAAGGAAGGCTGCACTTCATGCCCTGCTAATAATTCCGGAATAGCATTTAGTAAATCATCAGCTTGAGGAAAACTACCGCCGCGACGCTTTGCCAATTGAAACTGATATCCCAACCGATGTTTAGTCCAAAATTCCACCCAATCATCAGTCAAAGTATTAATTTGGGGAGTTGAGCCGATAGTATTATTCATATCCCAACCAAACTTTTCGCTGAGAGATTTTTTATGCATTTGGGCTAACTTCTTACCCATCTCCTCAGAAGACTTACTGTCACCTCTACCTATTTCCAGCCATTCCAAAACGATGTAGCAGGAATTTCCCGAAACACCATAACAAATAGGTTTGGGAACCCGGATAGTAGCAGTATCGTACATTTGCTTCACACCCAAAGCTTCCGCTTCAAACATTGCCACTTGGGAAGCTTGATTTAACTTCACAAAATAAGTCCGCGCACCATCAGTTAAACAATAACCTTGATTAATACACCCACCAGAAACACTTCGTCGCTGCTGGGTTTGGAATTGTTCGCCAGTAGCTTGGCTAATTTGAGCATCAATTTCAGTCCACACCATAGGATTTTGGATTTTAGATTTTGGATTTTGGATTATTCGTTCTTGATAATTGAGAATTTAAAACTTATTATCTTGCTAATAATCATCTTCTCATTTCCTATCCCTCATATAATTTTCGGCAACTTAATTACTATATGACTGAGGATGAAATAATTATTTATTAACCATTACCAATTACCAGTTACCAATTACCTATCCCCATAGAGATGATAAGTTTTTAAGCGAACATGATATCAATCCAAAATCTAAAATCTAAAATCTAAAATCTAAAATCAGTTGGGTTTCATCACCACTACCCCATAAGCATCTGGGGAAAGATATGTTCTAGCAGCTTGAATCAAAGTATCTCTATCCTGACTTTGAATATGATGGGGGAAATCAAAAGCTGGTTCTAAATCGCCAATTAAAGTTTGATAGTAGCCGTATAAATTAGCTCGATCGCTAGGTCTTTCGTTGGCAAAAATAAACCTATTGGCTACACGTTTGCGAACTTTGGTGATTTCTGATTCTTCTATTTCTGTTTGTATTTTACGTATGTGTTGAACGATTGCTTCTTCTGTTGCAGCTAAATTTTCTACTTCACAATGGGCTGCAATTAAGAAGGTTCCCTGTAGCTGATTGGTCATATTGCTTACAGAGATATAGTTAACCAATTCGCGTTCTTCTCGTAAATCGCGCCACAATCTAGATGTGCGTCCATGTCCTAAAATCGCTGAAAGTACGTCTAGCGCGTAAGTTTGATTTAGCTGCATTAATCCAGGTACCCGCCACAGCATAATTAATCTTGCTTGCTGGAGGCTTTCGTCAACAGATTCTTTACGAACAATTTCTGTAAATGCTAGTTCTTGTTTTAAAGAAGTTATATCTTGGGTTTCTATTTTACCATTATCTCGCGTTTCAACATCAGCAAACCCCTCTGCAATAATTTCAATCAACTTTTCTTCAGGTAAATTACCAACAGCAACAGCAGTAACTGACTTTGGTTGATAATTTTGAGCGTGAAAAGAGCGCATTTGCTCTACTTTAAGTTGAGAAATTACGGCTTCGGGCCCCAATACCGGACGACGATATGGTAATTTTTCAAAAGCAGTTTCCATTGCACTTGCAAAAGTGCGACGTTGGGGGTTATCATCGCTGCGTCTAATTTCTTCTAGCACCACCATACGTTCCCGTTCAAAAGCATCATCGGGAATAGAAGCATTCATTACTATATCGATTTGCAATGGTGCAAGTTTTGCAAAATCTTTAGGAGCCGCAGTTACGTAATAATGAGTATAGTCTTGACTGGTAGCGGCATTTGTCACGGCACCACGTTCTTCAATTCTACGTTCAAACTCTCCGCTTGCCAGTCGTTTAGTTCCTTTGAAAATCATATGCTCCAAAAAGTGAGCCATCCCGTTAATAGCATCACTTTCGGCTGTTGAACCCACGTCAATCCATAAATTTAGGTTAACAGCTTCTACTGGCATTTGCTCTACAACTATCGTCAACCCGTTGGGTAATTGTCGTAGCTTCGGCGCATTTAGACGAGGAAATTTTAGCAGAGTTGAGGACATTTGTAGTTATCAATCGGAGCGTCTTACTTCTTTATGATAACTAGGTCTTATTTATTTACCGAAAATAATCCTTTATCAAGATATTTTATATAACATTTCCATTAAATCTCATTTCAAATGCTTTTGTCAGATAAATTACTGTTTTTAAACCTACAGAGATAATTTTGTATTGTTTCATTAAGTCTTGTTTGAATCTTTATTTAAATATTCTATAAACTTTATTTGAAGTTGATTATTTAACTTTTCAAATAAACTATATTTTATAAAGAAACAGTTATCGCATCTAATTTGTCTGGAAATTGGTTTGTATTAAGGGTAGCTATCTCCATCACTTAATAATTAAACCTAAATAAAAATGAAATATTTACCTATTATTGCAACTATTGCAAGTTTATTTATAGCAAATTCAGCTACTGCTCAATTAATTCAACATACTCCTGTAAAAATAGTAAATCGCAGCGTTCCAAAAGTGCGTGTTGTCGGAAATGGAACCAAACTAAGAATTTACGATGGAAAAATAATTAAAACCATTCAAGCTAATAGTTTAAAAATCAGAGTATTAGACTCGCTAAGTTGTGAAGGAAAACTAGTTCAACGCCGAACATTATCGGGTAAAAAATTCTCTCCCAACGCAATTAAGTTAAACACAAAAACTGGGAACTTAGCTGTTGGAGTATTGCTACAAAACTGTTCCAACCAAAATATAAGTGCAGCTTTTATTCTCCAACCTAAACCAAATTGGAATAATTACGTTATTCATCGTGTAGCAGTTCCTGGAAAAAGGCAAATCAATAATAGATTTTCTACATATCCTTTAGGAAAAATTAAAAGTATCGGATTTATAGATGGTAATTTATTGATTAAACATACAAATTTTCAGGATTCAGAAGCATTGCTGGTTTATACTACATCGAACAAGCCAGCAGGAAAATACGCTGGTTGTATTGTAACGCAACTAGGTAAAAGCAATAGTATTTGTCCGTCTTTTAATTAAAGATGGTGTTTGAAGTCATAATATAATACAAATAATCTCCTGCCCTCTTTATCGTCAGCAATCAATGGTAAAGACATCCCCAAAGCCTCTAAGTTTAAAAGAATTTCTCCAGCTTCGAGAAACTAAACCTGCAAGCGTTTATTGTCTCAGCCACGGTTATCAACTCGGATGGTTAGTCGATCCCGATGATAAATCTATTTTAGTTTTTTTACCCAATCAACAACCAAAATTATTTAAAGGTAGCGATAAATTAACGGTTTTGGATGGTATCAAGGTTGAGTTAACAGCTCCGGGAAGTTTTCGCTTGGTTGAAAATGAAAAATTGAACGTTGCTACATCTTTGTATTTTGTTAAATAACCCAAAACCCCTAATACACTCTAAAAGTTATAAAATAATAAATATATATTAAGAAAAATTAACTAAATATCAATGTCAAATGCGTTGGGGAAATCCCGTGTAGTTGTTGTCGGTGCTGGAATTGGCGGACTTACCGCTGGCGCTTTACTAGCAAAGAAAAATTACGAAGTATTAATTTTAGACCAAGCGCTCGTACCGGGAGGTTGTGCTTCTACTTTCAAACGTAAGGGTTTTACTTTTGATGTCGGTGCGACTCAGGTAGCAGGTTTAGAGCCGGGAGGAATTCATCATCGGATTTTTTCTGAGTTAGAAATAAATTTACCTGAAGCTAGGCCTTGCGACCCTGCT
>JBARZF010000591.1:0-5506 GCA_049649675.1 Rivularia sp. (in: cyanobacteria)
ATTAAAGGTCTACCATCTAATACAGCACTAATAAGTTGGCTGGTTATTTGTGCGTGAATCACTACAGGAGGAACTGCTGGTGGATTTTTGAAAGTACTATAAGGAGTTAGTCTTCCTGGATCGAGACTGCGAGCGCTTTCACCAATAATTACCAAACGATCTTTAATTAAATTAGGATTTACTTTATCTGTGAAAACATCTGTAAAACTAACAGTTTTGGCAACATTACGGTGATTGCGATAATTAATCAGAATTTGAGAACCATCTGGATCGAGGTTTGTATAGTTTCCCGATTGTTTTTGTAAATGAGGAAAAGGTACATCACCCAAATAAAAAAGACGGTTTTCTGTAAAATAGTAATCAATTTTTTGTTTACTTAAATATTTAATTGCTAACTTGGTTGAAAAAGAAAATCTCGTATTACATTTACTATTTGGCAAAGGTGTTTGAAATAACAAACCGCGACGAACAACCTGATCGAATGTGTTATCGGGAATTAAATCGGTAAAACCTGTATTCTCTTTAGTAAAATTAGGCGGTGGTGGTATTTCTGCTTCTGTTTCGTTTATACCTTTAAATACACAACCAGCAAAAATATTATCTTTGGGTATCCCTATTTCTAAGTTAATTTTTTGGGTATTTTTTTGATATAAACTATTATGTAAGCCAATAACACGCGGTTGATAAGATTGAATTTTTTTCAATACTTGATGAATAGTTTCATTACTGAGTACATCTTTTTGTTGCTGTAAATCTTTATCTGTTACCGTTACCAGCAAAATTCTATCATCCGGTGGTTCCGGAGGGCGTAAAAGCATCATTTGATCGTAAGCACGCAACTCCCACCGCTGCAACCATCCTAATTGCCGTGCCCCTAAAACCAAAACAGTAACACCCAAACTGGTAAAAAAAATTGTTTTCCACCAGCTTACAGGAGTCGAATCTTGAATAGAATTATCGCGGGTACTATCAACAACTTGGGGAAGTTGAGTATCATCATTTACCGACAAAGTACCCGGTTTGTTATTTAAAAATGCAACACGGAAATTATCTAAAAGTCTCCTAATCACGGTAGGGTAGCAATAGCCTGAGTTAGTAGATGTATCTTAAATATAATCGACAATCACAAATGAAAAAGGATATTCAGTTAATAAAGATACAATTTTACAAAAATTGGGAGATGGCGAGAGGGGGAAGATAATTGTTAATTCTTAACTCCTAACTCCCAATCCAACATCTAAAATCTAAAATCCAAAATCGATTGATGCATCAAACTTCTGGGCGCTGGCAACTTGGGCTGGCTTTATCTTTACTGACGGTTGTTTTATGGGGTGTTTTACCGATTTCCTTGTCGATAACGCTACAAGGATTGGATGTATATACCTTAACTTGGTTTCGCTTTCTGGGATCTTTCTGTTTGCTAGCGATTTATTTAATGTGGCGCGGGAATTTACCTACTTTTTCACAATTACGTTCTACCTCCCCGAAGCTGGTAGCTATTGCAACTATCTTTCTGGCAATGAACTACATTTTATTTGTCAAAGGTTTGGATATTACTACCCCTGCAAATGCTGAAGTTTTGATTCAGTTAGCCCCTCTACTAATGGGTTTTGGCGGATTAGTAATTTTTAAAGAACGCTATATTTTGTTTCAGTGGATCGGTATAGGTATTCTTTCTACTGGCTTTGTTTTGTTCTTTAACGAACAACTATCTAATTTGATTACCGCACAATCAACATATTTATTAGGTAGTGGTTTAATTGTACTAGCTGCTTTTGCTTGGTCTATTTATGCTTTAGCTCAAAAACAGCTTTTGCAAAGTTTATCTTCCGCTCATATTATGCTGATTATTTACGGGGGATGTGCTTTAATTTTCACGCCTTTTGCCAGTATTCAAACAATTTTTACACTCAATTTATTGCAAACTGGGATGTTAATTTTTTGTGCTTTAAATACTTTAATTGCTTACGGTGCTTTTGCTGAAGCGTTGGAACATTGGGAAGCATCGCGAGTTAGTGCAGTATTAGCTATAGCTCCTCTTGTAACATTATTATCATCGTACTTTGTATCAGAAATATCACCAAATTTAATTGCTGCCGAGCATTTTACTTTGTTAGGAATAGTCGGAGCGATTCTAGTTGTATGTGGTTCTACGGCGATTGCATTGGGGAAAAGATAATAAGTTTCGATTTTGTTCGGTACTTCTACGTGTAATTAAAATCAAGTTTATCTTTATTTTAAAGTTTAACTTCACCCACTGAAGCAGATGTTTGTTTTATCTGCTATCATGTCATGGTGAACATCAATAAAGTTATTCAATCTGTTTATTAGTAAGTGGTTTAACTTACCTGTAAATACGGTTGAGATGTAAAACAGCATTCTACCTATCTACCTTCACAACTAAATCGATACGTTATTAGTAAGGCAAATAATAATTAATACTATCTAGGGTGTCTGAGCTACCAAATCTACCTATTTGAAGCACATCTTTTTTGACACTATCTAGTGATGAACAGTTTGTTTGATAAATGGACTAGCACCCTGAGAAAATCTTGGCTGTTGCTGGTTCTATCTGTATTCTTATCTATATTTGGTATCAGTAATTATGGTTGGACTGCGGAGCGAATTTATGCATCTTATTCAGCATTTCAACGTTCTATTTCTATAACTGCTTTAGAAGAATTTGCCTTTAATGGCGAAATTGGCGAAGAATTAGCGGTGTATACGCACTATTTAAAACCGGAACAAATAGCAGAGTTACGGCAAGTTTTAACAAGTCAAATCAAAGTACATCCCGTAGCGGTTTCGCAGTTTCTTTATACCTCGCAAGGGGAATTTATGTTGCGACGGTTGGGGGAAGTAATTAGAACCGAATCGGGTGAGAGTAAGCCGGGATTTCATGCTTTGCGTGAGGCTTTAATTTTAGCTGCCTCGGAGCCGGAAGGTTTGACTTTATTAAATGTATTGCGCTCGTATCCTAGCTCCAGCATGGATATCGATTTAGCGCGTACATTGCAGATAGCAGAGCAATTAGAAACGCTGGTAAATGAAACTAACAAGGCTGTCGCAGCAGTTTCAGCTAAGTCTGATGCAGAAGCTATTATTCCAACTCAAACAGCGTTAGCTACTAAGAATTTACCTAATTTAAATCGTAGGGGAAAATTTATTGCGAAAAAGCAAACACTGCAATTCTTTGATGTAATCCGTGGAAGGTTGATATCAACAGACATTTATCTTCCTAATATTCCCTCCTCGGTACCCGTGATTGTGATTTCACACGGTATAGGTACCGATAGCAGTAATTTTCGATATTTAGCCGAGAGCTTAGCAACAAATGGATTTGCAGTTGTTGTTCCCAATCATCCCGGTAGCGACACCAAACAAATAAAATCTTTATTGAATGGTAGTGCCTCCGAAGTAGCACAACCGGAAGAATTTGTCAATCGCCCAATGGATGTTAAGTTTGTTCTTGATGAATTGGAAAAACTCAACAATACCGATTCCCCCTTTAAGAAACGTCTCAATTTACAGCAAGTTGGAGTATTTGGACAGTCTTTTGGTGGCTATACAGCTTTAGCCTTAGCCGGTGCAAAAATTAACTCAGAGAAAATAGCAAAAGATTGCAACCAAAAAGCTTTAAAACAAACCTGGAATATGTCTTTACTGTTGCAATGTCGAATTCAGGAATTGCAAGCGAACAAACCAGTAAAGCAATACAATTTATACGATGAGCGAGTCAAAGCTGTAATCGCGGTTAACCCTATAACCAGCAGTATTTTTGGCAAAACCGGTTTAAGTCAAATCAAAACTCCGGTGATGATGGTAACAAGCAGCGAAGACACAGTTGCACCGGCTTTATACGAACAAATTTTACCTTTCTCCTGGATTGCGAATCCTCACAAGTATCTAGTTCAGCTTGAGGGTGCAACTCACTTTTCCACTATCGGTGATGGCAAAGATAGTTCCGAGCAAGTTGGATTACCCTCGAAATTGATCGGTGATAATCCCAAACAAGCACAGAGCTACATGAAGTATGTGAGTTTACCTTTCTTTCAAAGCTACGTATCCGGAAACTTGCAATATCGTCCTTATCTGAGTGCAGCTTACGCAGAAAGCATTTCTAAAAAATCTATGAATTTAAGTCTAATTCAGAACTTAACTACTACCGAAATTGCCAAAGCAGTAAACAGTGAGCAGTGAACAGTGAGCAGTTAGCAGTTAGCAGTGAGCAGTTAGCAGTGAGCAGTGAGCAGTTAGCAGTGAGCAGTTAGCAGTGAGCAGTGAGCAGTTAGCAGTGAGCAGTTAGCAGTGAGCAGTGAGCAGTGAGCAGTGAGCAGTTAGCAGTGAGCAGTTAGCAGTAAAAAGTTATAGGGTTTTCGCGATAGCGTAGGCTATTGTTGATTTTCGTTAGTATCGAAAATCAGGAGACGTTGCAGTGTGCACGCCGTCTCTACAGTATTTGTACTTTTGTATTTAACACTATTAAAGTCAAACGGTATTAGTTAAGAGTTATGATTTAAAAGAAATACTGATAACTGTTCACTGTTCACTGATAACTGATTTGTTTGGTTTTTTAAATCTCGATAAACCCTTTGATTGGACTTCTCATGATTGCGTGGCGAAAACGCGCAAAATTTTGCGGATCAAAAAAATCGGACACGCGGGTACTTTAGATCCTGCTGCTACTGGTGTTTTACCGATCGCTATTGGTAAGGCAACTCGATTATTACAATATCTCCCTTCTGATAAAGCTTATAAAGCTACGATTCGGTTGGGGGTAAAAACTACGACTGATGATTTACAAGGAGAAATAATTTCTCAACAACCTGTAACTGAGTTAAATTTGTCAACTGTAAAAGCGGCTTTGAAGCAGTTTGAAGGTAAAATTGAGCAAATTCCTCCGAGTTACAGCGCGATTCAAGTTGATGGAAAACGACTTTACGATTTAGCACGCAAAGGTGAAAAAGTTGAAGCACCAGTGCGAAATGTAGAAATATTTAATATCGATATTTTAGATTGGCGAGAAGGTACCTTGCCAGAATTAGATGTGAATATAGCCTGCGGTGGTGGAACTTATATTAGAGCCATCGCCCGCGATTTGGGTGCAATATTAGATACGGGTGGAACTCTGGCAGCTTTACAGCGTACCGTAAGTAGCGGTTTTAATTTGGCAGATAGCATCACTTTGACTGACTTGGAAGCAAAGTTAGAAGCAGAAGAATTTCAACCAATAATTGCCGATGCACCTTTACAGCATCTTCCTGAAATAACTTTACCTGCTACAGAAGCGCGTAGATGGTGTCAAGGGCAAAAAATTTCCTTAGATAATCAAGTTTCTCAAATAGCAAGAATTTACAATGAAGAAAGGCTTTTCTTAGGAATTGGTGAATTAAAAGAAGATTTATTGATTCCGCGAATGGTTTTGGAAGGAGTTTCGTGAAAAAGCGTCTCCCAATTTATTGTTGAAAAATCCTTTCTGTAGTGCGAGCATCTTGCTCGCTAATGT
>JBARZF010000592.1:0-14324 GCA_049649675.1 Rivularia sp. (in: cyanobacteria)
GTTAAGCAAAAAGTTTGTTAAAGGTAAAAAACCTCAGTCAATTAATTATCACAAGTCGCGAAAACGATTAGGTAAAGTTCATCTTAAAATCCAAAGACAGCGTAAAGATTGGGCTATAAAGCAAGCCCGATACGTAGTTCACTCTAACGATGTGATTGTCTATGAAGATTTGAAGATTGCGAACATGGTCAAAAATCATCATTTATCTTTTGCGATTTCTGATGCTAGTTGGTATCAGTTCACTCAATGGTTAGACTACTATGGGAAAATTTGGGATAAAGCAGTAGTAGCGGTATCGCCTAACTACACATCGAGCGACTGTAGCCATTGTGGACATAGAGTAAAAAAATCACTTAGCACCAGAACTCATTCATGTTCTAGCTGTGGTTTTGAAATATGCGGTGATACGAATGCGGCTATTAATATCCTCAAGAAGGGTATGAAAGTATTAGGATTTGAGTGGCAAAAAAGCAACAGTACCTTTGGGCAAAAGGGATCTGCCTCGTAAGAGGGAAAGCATGGGGAGAAGAGCGCCAATACTACTGATGGGAAACTGTACGGTAGCAAGCGAATTTCTGTGAACCATGAACTAGAATTCCCGTGCGTTCACGCCGGGGAGTATGTCAATAACCTTCAATTAAGCAAATTTCTATCTTGTTTAAATCCACCAAAGCCAGCTAGTTTTGAATCGGACAATGCTCAAAACCTGCTTTTGCTGTGGACGCAAGTCCGCAACCTGCTTGATATAGCTAATTTAATTCTTAAAAGTGCTGCTTATAGAACTGAAAGCCGGGGAGGACATTATCGCTTGGATTATCCTCAATCAAATCCTGAATGGCAAGTTCATACGTTAATACAAAATAATCGCTGGTGGAAAGAAGCTATTAATGGCGATTAAAAGCCTTGTGTCACCGGGTACCGCTGCCATAAGCGCTTGAGGGATGACCAAAATTAGGTGGTTGATATCCTGATGAATCTTGATAATCCTCTCCAAACCTATCTAAACTGTCTTGCACGCCAGGAACTGCATATTCAGGAACGTCATGTTTTAAGGTCAAAGCGGCATCTGCAATTTTAGGGATTATTAAAGAAACTCCAACAATCAAACATATTGCGCTGCTAATCTTTAAACTATTTCCTAAAAAATTTTGTGTATTATTGTGAATATTCATAGAACAATTGTACTTGCGTGTATATACTTGTTTTTTTTATCAACTTAAGTTAATATTTTCTTAATATTATTGTCAAAAGTCGAATTACTTAAAAATCAACTTTGTTAAAAAAAGATGAATCTTTAGAGTGAAGACAACTTTACAATTTAAATATCATCTAAATAAGTGGTAATACTAACAGACAACGATCTACATCTGCCTCTAGTTAGACATGGGGTGTGAATCTACTAGCATGAATATCTACTCAGAGGTTTTCTTCAAGTCATCTTAATCTATTAAGTAGAATTACAGTGTATTTTGATTAACCTTCTTCAGATAAATACTGAGGATGGCAACTTATTATCATTTTTAAATTAAACCTTCATTAGAGAAAATAACTAAAAATCGATAATTATTGTTGCCACTTTGGCAGTTGTTTACAAAAGTTTATCTATCAAAACAAAATCATTGGTAATTACACCTCAGTTAAAATGCTCAGAGTTAAACGAGCGATGTAATACCTTGACTTTCATCTAACTGACTAATTCTACAGGTTTGTAAATCTGGATTCCTGATATATCTAAAGATAGAAGTGAATATTGTTGAATTTACCGATCGCACCTCAAAGGATAAGGTATCCAAGTCAGTACAAAGTTATTTATGATACTTAGCCTTCTTGCGGGTAAATAAATTAAAAGCTCCGTAGTGAGAATTCATAGCGATTTCTTCCGAGATGCTTTGCGCGATACATTGCAGCATCAGCTTGTTTTAGTAAAATTTCGCAATTATCAGCAGTATCTGGATAAATGCTGATACCGATACTAGCGGAAACCGTAGCATTATGACTTTCCAGAGCAATAGGTTCTGTGATAGTTTTGAGGATTTTGTCTGCGATTTTAGCAGCCAGTTGTGGCTGGGGAATTTTGCGTAAGATAATGGTAAATTCGTCCCCACCTAACCGTGAAACAGTATCGCTACCGCGCAAGCAATTACTAAGTCTTTGAGCGACTGTAACCAAGAGTAAATCGCCCATTTTATGTCCTAAAGAGTCGTTTACCTGCTTAAATCCATCTAAATCCACAAACAACAATGCCAACATATAATTACCGCTTTTTGCCCAAGATAAAGACTCATGAAGTTCTTCAGTAAAAGCTTTGCGATTTGGTAAGCCAGTAAGAGCATCATGATAAGCTATATAGCGCAAATGGTCTTCTTGGAATTTACGTTCGGTAATATCGCGAATTATTCCCACTAAAAATAAATTTCCGGCTGAATCTTTATGAAGCGAACGTTTAGTAGCAATTAGATGAAGCTTGCCATTTATATCCGTCAATTGTTCTTCTTTCTCTAAAAACTTGTGAGTCTTAAAAACGTACTCATCGTTTTTGATAAAAACATCCGCTTCATGCTGAGGAAAAAAATCATAATCGAACTTACCGATTAACTGATTTTGTGAAAAACCAATTAAATCGCAATATGCATCGTTTAAAACAATCCATTGATGCTTTGCGTTTTTGACAAAAATCGGATCTGCAACTGTATTAATAACTTGCTGTAAAAAATCTTTAGATCGTTTAAATTCTTCTTGTGTATGAGCAATTTGACTGGTAATAACAATTACTGAACCAATATAAGTTATTAATGTAGGAATTAAAGGTATCCACCAGCCTTCTAAAAACAAAAGATAGGCACAAACTGTAAATATAAAACTAATAAATAATATTAATAATATGTTCTTACTTGAACTCCTAATCCGCCACCTAGTTATTGCCCCTATATAAGCCCAAATTGCAATACATAAGTATTCTACAGGTTCCGACCAAACTCGTAATAATTTTCTTCCTTGAAGTGATGCAGAAATAATTTCATCAATAAAATAAGCTTGCAGTTCTACACCAGCTATAGACTCTGGTTCTTCAACCATAAATCTGCTGGAGTATGGAACCAATTTTAAATCTTGTAGGCTTGGAGCAGTCGAACCGATAAGAACAATACGGTCTTTAAACCAGTTTTCAGGTATCTTTTTATTCTCATTTAATACGTCTTTTAAAGATATTATGCTAAAGCCATAAGATTTATCGGCACAGCCTTCAAAGCAAGCTGGCTTCGGAAAATTAGATAAAAACTGATAGCCACCATTATCAGCCCTTACATAGCCACCGTCATTCTTTTGAAATCGAAGAAACTTCGCCTTACCTAACTGTAAGTACTTAGAATTTTTTGCGTTTTTAGGTACAATATTCTCCTTTCTTAAATAAAGCCGCGCTAATTTCAAGGCAAAGCTTTCATATTCTCGATCGTTGAAATGGGCGTATAGCAAGCCGCGACGTACTTTTCCATCAGCATCTCGTATTGTGTTATTAATCCCTACTTGACCTTTTTTTTTCAATACAGGTGGCGGGTTAACGCGAGTGTTTTGAATATCTGATACTAATTCAATGCCAATCAAATTCGGTATTGAATTAAATGCTTTCTCAAGTTCTTTTTCTCCTGGTGGTACTGGTAAATCTCTGTAAATATCTAAACCAATAGCACGAGGTTCATAACTATCTATTTTCTGTAATAATTTAGCAATCTCGCTGTCAGAAATAGGCCAGGAACCAAGTTGCCGTAAAGAATCTTCATCTATAGCTACTATGGTAATCCGCTCTTGAGAAGCTTCAATTGGACGCAATTGAAAAAGCTGGTCTAAAGCAGCCCATTCTAAAGGTTGCAATAATCCTAAATAGCGCAATAAAAGTACGCAAAATACTACGCCAGAAGCGGTAATTAATTCCCTGTGTCTTCTGAAAAGTTTTTGCTGTAGTGCAAAGATAGATGCTTGTAAATCTTTACCGATCTTTTTTCTTATTCCCATTAGCCGAGCGGGATAAAATTTGTCAAATTAATATTTTTAAGGTACTAACTGTACGAAGAATGCTAGATATTTAATCAAATCAAACATAACATCTAAATATAATTTTGAAATTAGATGTACGGATGAAAATTTAATAATTCTAGTTATTTACTAAATTTATTAGAGGTGTTTTAGCAGAACATGGTTCCCTGAAAAACTTATATCATTTACATTTATAGTCCTTTCAAATAAAAAACATATGGTGGTGTCCGCGATGCTTGCTCCTTTGTAGCTAGAGAGCGAAATGCTCCTACTATAGAAATTAATTAGAACGACTATAATGCCTAGGTTTATATTTATAAGTCACTAATTAGTACAAGTACCGATAGCGCATAATAAAAGGGTACTTATATAAATATGCTATCGGCAAGTGCTAAATAGAAAATAATTAACATTCATATGTAGTTTTTAATTGATTGATATTTATAATGACTGTAACTACTTATACTTGTATTTAACCAGATAATATTTGCTTTAGCAGTTTAAAATAATTCCAATTACTGTTTTATATCTTTTACAGTATAGCTTTGACATAGATTTTAATTGATTTTTATCTTAAGTATTTAAATTAATTAGCTGAAAATATATGTTTGATTTTATACTCTTGTTTGAATTTACTGTTTGATATGCCTTCATAAAAGTATCCATGTAATCAAGTAAAAGACAACTGTGTGACAAGCTATGCTGTTCAGTATATTTAATAGTTATCTATTTATAAAACGGCACATTCAGAAATCGAGGGAATATTAATATAGCAATTCACGAAACCCTACTATACATTCCATTTTTTCTCATAATTCGGATTGTTATATACCGCTTCTGTTTTAGAGATATGCAAAAAAGCCAACAGAAGCATATACCTCTGTTGACTTAGATTAATATGAAGTACCTCTATGACAATAAGTCAAAAGAAAATTAACGATTCAGATAATACTTGAAGTTAGTCGGGCCTTCATAACCGGAAACCTTTGCTAGTTCCTCAAGACTCTGCGCTCCGGTATAGGTTTTACCCTTTATTTTCCAAGTGGGATAACTTTGAATCCCAGCTGTTTTACACTCTGGTTTTTGATTGTTAGGAGTATCAGCAGGAGCGCAATCTGTATGGGGAACTTCTTTATAAGCTTCCTTACCAAACAATAGCTTTTGGTCGTGGCAATGAGGACACCACCAAGCAATATATTCTTTGGCTCCAATTTCTTTGAGGTGACGCGCTAATGCTATTTCGGCTTCTCCGGAAGTAGTGGTAACTTCCCAACCAACTCCTGGTTGAGCATTTTCTGTTGGAGTAAAATTAATTGGTATTGCTCCAGTTGCGTCAGGTGCGTTAACAGCATAAACGCCTAATGTACCTATTAGCGTTACCATTCCGACAATAATTGCCGTAAAGAAAATTTGCCCGATGTCTTCCCAACTACGACCGAGAATAGTTAATACCAGCATCGTTAAAGAAAACAAAGCTGATGCAATACAGTAGGGACAAACTGTTTTAATTTCGGTAAATAAAACGTACATTAGATAGCTACTGAAAACCGTCATGGAAATTGAGCCTATTAGCAAAAACATCCATGTTAAGTTTTCTAGCTTTTGGCGCTGTTCTTTGTTTTCTCCGCTTTTTAAAAGCAAAGGGGCAATAGCAAAGAGTAGCATACCAAAATATGCCAAAAATCCGAATAAAGCTAGTGGCTGTCCTAGAACATCAGCCCAACGGCTAGAAAGAACCGCATTACAACCACCAGGTGTCCCAGCAGCAGAAGCAGTACAAGCAGCAGCTCCTCCAGTCAACTTAACGATGGTTAAATAACCAGTGACTAAAGCGCCGCAGGAAGCGATTCCTGCAATTAGTAAGCGAGAGAAGCGATGAATCCAAGGAGTAGAACGACGACGAATCATAAGCTAAAACATTATTAATTGGGATTAATATATCGGTTAAAGGGAATAATGTAGGAAGCATTATTCTAAATCTATATACAGTTCCGTAATGAAAATCGGATTGCTATAGCTTAATGTAGTTAAAATTAAGATTAGCTGCAAGAATCCGAAATTACTTTTAGGTTAACTAGATTTCAAACAAATAACCCTCAAACATTCAAATAACAGATTTAGTTAATAACTACTACAAATGCAAACCACCATTATTCCCAATTTCCGCATTTAATGTAGCTTTAAAGAAGATACCGATCCGGTTTGAGCGGATAGGTTAAAATTTCGCCGAGCAGCCTCCACAAACTGACTGACACGGATTGGATCTATTGTTTGGTCGCGATTGCCGTGGCGCTTCAAAGAACTGGAAACTATTACACCGTCAGCAGCTTGCATAAGTGTAGCAATATTATCCCAACTCGCTCCACTACCAACAAATACTGGAGTACCTTTCGCTGCTCTTGATGCTAGTTCCAAATCTTCGGGATTTGGAGGATCGCCTGTAGCCCAACCTGACAAAATCACTGCATCTGCTAATCCACGCTCAATGGTGTCTTGGACGGCAGTAGTTAAATTAACCGAACCTAAAGGGCGAGCGTGCTTCACCAATACATCCGCAAGAATTTTCACCTCACTACCCAATTCTCGACGGTATCTTAATAATTGGTGCGCTTCTCCTTCGATTAATCCTTGATCTGTTGCCATTACCCCAGTCAACACGTTAACGCGGATAAATTGCGCTCCAGTACAACTTGCAATGGCGATCGCGCTGTGAGCATCGTTTCGCAATACGTTTAAACCTATAGGCAAAGTAATCAGATTTTGTATTCGCTGTACTACAACAGTCATAGCACTTACAACTGCCGGATCTACGCGATTTTTAGTAAACGGCGCATCAAAAAAATTCTCGACAATAATGCCGTCAATTCCGCCACTAGCAAGGGCGACTGCTTCTTGTTCGGCACGATCGATTACCGCTTTGAGACTACCTCCCCAACGCGGTGAAGTTGGTAGCGGTAACAGGTGAACCACACCAATAACGGGTCTTCGTGTTTTAAATAAATGATATAAATCCACGTCTTTTTTTTTTACGGACTCTGTGTGGTTTCCCGAACGGACAACGCTCATTTGCGCTAATATCTAACCTTAGTAACTCTAACTGTTACTACAACCAATATCCTAAATGTATTCTGTTTCACAAACACAACGCAAAAAACACCTTCTTGTAAACCTTTAGTACAAAAATTAACCTTTTCAAGCAGCGATCGCACTATATGCCCAGGTTAAACTAAGTAAAAATCACACGTTGACTATTTTACCTGGATTACCGCTATATCTTAATCAAAGACAAATAAATTTTTCGAGTACCCTTTTTAAGTAAGCAGCAATATCACAGGAATTTTTGTTGTCAAATTTTTAGATAAAATAGTTCAGATACCTCCCCCAAGAGAAGTAATTTGGCAAAAATTATTTCATAAGATATGTTAAGATAAAATATGATACGAGAGGAGTCTGCCGCTCCGAGATGCAGCGGCTTGCAGCTTTACTTACAACAGTGTAGGCTGCAACGGATACAGGTAATCCAGAAGGAAAGGGGTAATATTACCGCTAATTAAAGCGTAACTCAGCCTGGGATTACATCATAGGGTAGCGACTTCTCTACATAAACCGACTTCGGTCGGGTGCTTCCTAACGAGTAAATCAGTATTGTAGGGACTGCGGTAATGTCGAATACCATGTATTAACAGTATGTAAAAGAAAACCACAACAGGCTGAGCGGTAGTGAAATTATTTAAGTTCTATGTGTAATTAAAAATACATGGGATGCTATAGCAAAATCTGCTTAATTTCCGATTTAGATAAAACCATTATTTATAGTTGGTTGATATCGGGTAAAAAGAGTAGACTGAGCATCTATGAGTTTTGCGATATTTCATGGCAAAATTCCTTCACTCGCCTTTTCGTTCGCTTAAACGTTCAACTCGAAACAGCAAAATATCTTTTATAATATGGGTGATAAGCCAACAATCGCAATTTCTCACCTTGGCTGCGAGAAAAATCGCATTGATACAGAGCATATGCTCGGTCTGCTGGTAGAAGCAGGTTACGGCGTAGATAACAATGAAGAGTTAGCCGATTACGTTATTGTCAATACTTGTAGCTTTATCGCAGCAGCGCGAGAAGAGTCTGTTAAAACTTTAGTTGAATTAGCAGAAGCTGATAAGAAAATAGTAATTACTGGTTGCATGGCGCAGCATTTCCAAGAGCAATTATTGGAAGAGTTGCCAGAAGCAGTAGCAGTTGTAGGTACGGGCGATTACGATAAAATCGTAAATGTCATTGAACGAACCCAGCTTGGCGAACGTGTCAAGGAAGTAAGTTTAGAACCTACTTTTATTGCCGATGAAAAAACGCCTCGCTATCGGACTACTTCAGAAGGTGTAGCTTACTTAAGGGTTGCTGAAGGATGTGATTATCGTTGCGCGTTTTGTATAATTCCTCATTTAAGAGGAAACCAACGTTCGCGTACTATTGAATCAATTGTTGCTGAAGCAGAACAGTTGGCATCTCAAGGAGTAAGGGAGATAATATTAATTTCCCAGATAACTACAAATTACGGTATAGATATTTACGGTAAACCGCAGTTAGCAGAATTACTTCGCGCTCTGGGTAAAGTGAATGTACCGTGGATTAGGATGCATTATGCTTATCCAACCGGGCTAACCCCAGAGGTAATTGCGGCTATAAAAGAAACACAAAATGTTTTACCTTATTTAGATTTGCCATTACAGCATTCCCACCCTGAAATTCTTCGCGCTATGAATCGTCCCTGGCAAGGACAGGTGAACGATACAGTTATTGAAAATATAAAACGGGCATTGCCAAATGCCGTATTGCGAACAACCTTCATTGTGGGTTTTCCTGGCGAAACAGACGAGCATTTCGTGCATCTACGCCAGTTTGTTGAACGTCACGAGTTTGACCATGTGGGTGTTTTCACTTTTTCACCGGAGGAAGGAACGGCAGCGTATAATCTACCGAACCAATTGCCGCAAGAAATAATGGACGAGCGGCGAGATATATTAATGCAAACTCAGCAGCCAATTTCGTTGAAAAATAATCAACTCGAAGTTGGCAAAGTGTGTGATGTGTTAATTGAGCAAGAAAATCCCATTAGGGCAGAACTAATAGGTCGTTCTAGTAGATTTGCTCCAGAAGTTGACGGACAAATATATGTTCGTGGAGAAGCAAGTTTGGGAAGCATCGCGAAAGTGAAGATTGACGCTGCGGATGCATACGACTTATATGGTGAAGTCGTAAAAGTTTTTTAGCTCTAAATTTTTGGCTGTTAGTTATCAATTTTGCTTGACTAATGGGCAACAATTAACGCAAAGAATGATTGATTGAAAATTAAACTTAAAACATAGGAGAATTGATGAGTCTTACTTTTGAAGAATTAGGAATTTCAGAACAACGCCTTGCACAATTAGAGAAATTAGGTTTTACCACACCTACAAATATTCAAGAACAAGCAATTCCTCAACTGTTATCCGGTCGCGATGTAGTCGGTCAATCCCAGACTGGAACGGGTAAAACAGCAGCATTTTCTTTACCAATTTTGGAAAGAATAGATCCCGAACGCAAAGCAGTACAGGCAGTAGTTTTAGCTCCAACTCGCGAGCTAGCAATTCAGGTTCATAGTGCTGTTGCTGAGTTTGTTGGCTCTCAAAGATTGAAAATATTGGCGATATATGGTGGTCAATCAATTGACCGTCAAATGATGCAGCTTAAGCGCGGCGTTCACGTTGTCGTCGGAACTCCAGGACGAATAATTGATTTATTGGATCGGGGCTGTTTGAAGCTCGATCAGGTGAAATGGTTTGTGTTGGATGAAGCCGATGAAATGTTGAGCATGGGCTTCATTGATGATGTAGAGAAAATTCTTTCTCGGGCACCAAAAGAACGTCAAACCGCTTTATTTTCGGCCACAATGCCGCCCTCAATTCGCCAGTTGGTGAATAAATACTTAAACGATCCCGTTACGGTGACGGTTCAACAGCCAAAAGCGGCTCCGAATAAAATTAATCAGGTCGCTTACTTGATACCGCGTCACTGGACGAAAGCAAGAGCTTTACAGCCTATCTTAGAAATGGAAGATCCCGATACGGCGTTGATTTTCGTTCGTACCCGACGCACCGCAGCCGAATTAACAAATCAGTTGCAAGGAGCAGGTCATAGCGTTGATGAATATCACGGCGATTTATCTCAGCAAGCGCGGGAAAGATTATTAGGACGCTTCCGCAATCGTCAAGTTCGTTGGGTTGTAGCAACTGATATTGCTGCCAGAGGTTTGGATGTTGACGAACTTACCCACGTAATTAACTTTGATTTACCTGATAGTGTAGAAACTTACGTTCACCGTATTGGTCGTACTGGTAGAGCCGGAAAAGAAGGAACCGCGATTTCCTTGGTACAGGGATTCGAGCGACGCAAACAGCAAGTTATCGAACGCCATAACAAGCAGAGCTGGCAAATGCTTGCGATTCCAACCCGCGCTCAAATTGAAGCGAAACAGTTGGTAAAACTGCAAGTTCAGGTTAAAGAAGCTTTAAGTGGCGAACGTTTGGCTTCATTTTTACCAATAGTGCGCGAACTAAGCGAAGAATACGATGCTCATGCGATCGCAGCAGCAGCATTACAAATCGCTTACGATCAAACCCGTCCAGATTGGTTAAAAGCAGACAGTATACCTGAAGAAGATGCAAATTATGCTTCACCAAAACCCAAACTACGTGGTGGTGGATCGCGTCGCTCAAATGGTGATAGAGGCCGTCGTTGGTCAGAAGGTAAAAATAGAGATAGAGATGGAAAACGTGGTGGCAATGGCGGTGGTGGTACAAGCTCCAAGCCAAAACTAAAATCAAGCCATCGGGAAACATCTTCTAGTGCTGCTAAAGAATCAGCATCTTAAATTTAGACTTGGTTTTGTTCTAGAAGGCGGGATCTCTACTGGTTATTTGATTCGATATTTCATTTAGAGCAATACTAGTAGAGAAATCATCAAATATATCAGGTTCGTTTGACTACTTAAATTATTGACAAGGCTGTTAATGACTGATACCTAGCTGGAAAATTTTGAACGGTTATTAGTTGAACTACAACCGAAGATAAATGTAGAAATCAATCGAACTTGATATTTCCAAAAAATTAAGCCAAGCGCCTTAAGTCGCAAAGCAACTGGTTTCAATGCAAGCTTCATACTTCTGGATAATTCAGAAGCAAGTTTAGAAGATAGCAATGGAGCCAGTTATTGTTTTTAGGAGTTAGGAATTAGGAGTTAAGAATTAGGAGTTATCTAACCTTTGACTGATGACTGATAACTGATAACTGATAACTGAAATGACCTTTAACCTGATAATTATTAATTCAACCAAGGGCGGCTAATTTGCTCTAATTGAGTAACTTCATCATTGCTTAATTTCCAATTTAGGGCACCAGCATTTTGTTTAACTTGTTCTGCTGTTTTGACTCCGGAAATTGGGATTACATTACCTTGAGCAATTAACCAGTTAAGAGCAACTTGTGCGGGAGTACGATTATATTTTTCGCCGATGGTGCGTAATAAAGATATTACTGGGTCAATTTTTTGTAAGTTATCTTTACTAAAACGCGGGTCTATGCTTCTCGCTCCTGTAGGTTTTACACTGCTATCTAAAGAATATTTACCTGTAAGTAAACCTTGGGCTAAAGGACTGTAAGCTAAAATTGTCACACCTAATTGTTTAGCCGTAGCAATAATTCCCTGTTTTTCAACTTGACGAGTTAACAAAGAATAACGCACCTGATTAACTGCCAAAGGTATACCGCGACAAGCTAAAATTTGGTGGGCTTCCTGCATTTGCTCGCTCGAATAATTACTTACGCCAATTGTTTTAATTCTGCCGAGTTCTACCTCTGCTGCTAAAGCATTCATCAAGGTTTCCTGGCTCATGAAAAAAGTAAAAGGCCAATGTACTTGATACAAAGCGATTTGCTCTACTTGAAGACGTTTAAGACTGGCTGTTAATGCTTCACTGACAGATTCAGCCGAAAATCGCCAAGGTAGAGGGCCAAACTTTGTAGCAACAATTACCTCTGTTTCGGTTTTTTTGATAAATTTTCCCAGCAATTCTTCTGAAAGTCCCAACCCGTAGACTTCCGCAGTATCAAAAAACGTAATTCCAGCTTCGATCGCAGCGTCAAAAGCTTGTTCTACCTGTTCCGAACCGTAGTCACTGCCATAATTCCAAAATAGTTTATCACCCCAAGCCCAAGTACCTAGACACAAAGGGGTGACTGATACAGCGTTTTGTCCTAATGTGATGTTTTCCACTGCTAATTAAACGTTTTTACAATACTTTACTTTAAGTGTATCGCTGTTATCGATCTTAAAAGCTTTATTGATGAATCGTTAATGGGATAATAGCAAAGCAGCAACCGATTAATTTTGCTTGCTCCGGTTATTTATAGTTTTACGTTTAAGTAGTTATGGCAAACAGCGATTCTTTACCCAATCGGGAATCTAACAACTCGGAACAAATAAAATCGCTTCCTAGAATCAAGCTTTTAACAATGTTCCGTTTGGGTTTATTTCAAATGGGACTTGGGATTATGTCACTTTTGACATTGGGGGTACTTAACCGAGTCATGATTGACGAACTTAAGGTTTTACCCTTGATTGCAGCAGGTGCGATCGCCATGTACCAGTTTGTCAGCCCAGCGCGGATTTGGTTTGGTCAAATGTCCGATGCAAGAACGATTTCTGGCTACCATCGTTCTGGGTATGTATGGATTGGTGCAGCTTTTTTTACTGTTATTTCTTTTGTAGCGCTGCAAGTTGTGTGGCAGTTAGGCTTTAGTTTGCAGGCTCGCGGATGGAGTTTTCAAACTTACGCTTGGACTGCAATACTAGCATTAATTTTTGCACTTTACGGTTTAGCTCTCAGTGCAAGTTCGACTCCTTTCGCGGCTTTATTAGTAGATGTTACCGATGAAGACAACCGTTCAAAATTGATTGGGGTTGTTTGGTCAATGTTGATGGTTGGTATTGTAATTGGAGCAATTGTAAGTTCTAGATTATTAGAAACACCAGAAGTTTGTGGAGCAGCTATATTATCTTACAATCCTGCTCAAACTGGAAAAATAGCTGATATTGGGCAACTCCAAGCTTTAATCAATCCCGTATTTATTATTATGCCAGCCATAGTTTTTGGGCTATGCATTTTAGCAACTTTCGGGGTCGAAAAAAAATATTCCCGTTACTCTTTACGTTCTCAAGCTGTTGAAAGAGAAGACCAAATAACTTTAAAGAAAGCATTAAAAGTTCTTACCGCTAACCGTCAAACAGGTTTATTTTTCGGGTTTTTACTGGTATTAAGTATTAGTCTTTTTATGCAGGATTCAATATTAGAACCTTATGGTGGTGAAGTGTTTGGAATGTGTATTGCTGAAACCACAAGATTAAACGTTCCTTTTGGTATCGGAACTTTAATCGGGATTGCTTCAAGTGGCTTTTTAGTAGTACCTCGTTTGGGAAAGAAAAATACTACTAAATTTGGATGTATTAGTGCAGCAATCAGCAATATTTTTATTATTATGGCGGGATTTACTGCTAGCAAAAGTTTGCTGATGGGTAGTTTGCTGTTTTTCGGTTTATCATCTGGAATGCTAACAGCAGGTGCTACAAGTTTGATGTTAGATTTGACTGCTGCGGAAACTGCGGGTACGTTTATCGGTGCTTGGGGATTAGCGCAATCAATGGCTAGAGGTTCCGCAACAGTACTTGGTGGAGGTTTTTTAAACTTAGGTAAAATGCTGTTTGAGTTACCGGCAATGGCTTATGGATTGGTCTTTTTACTGCAAGCCATAGGAATGATTTTTGCGATTATATTATTGCGTCGAATTAACGTTAAAGAGTTTCAAAATAATGCCAAAGTGGCGATTAGTTCTATTTTAGAAAATGAATTAGATTGATATTGATGGGCATAGGGAATTTCTTGTTCCCAGGTTCCACCTGGGAATGCAGTTAGCGAGGCTCTGCCTCCAGTAACCAGTTGTAGGTTGGGTTAGGCGCACAAAGAATGATAGTTTTTAACAATAAATTAGTCTTTGCGCCGTAACCCAACATCTTGATTTTCGGTACTTTGCAAGATCTAAAATTATCTTAAAAGAAGAATGTTGGGTTACGACACGATAATCATAAATTCACGTTACCAACTTAACTTATTTTCGTGTCTAACCCAACCTACAAGCTCCCGCTGGGAACACATTTTAAGAGGCTCTGCCTCTACAGATAAAGAAGGCAGAGCCTTCCAAAC
>JBARZF010000593.1:0-5726 GCA_049649675.1 Rivularia sp. (in: cyanobacteria)
TTTGGCGATATCAAGCTTAATTCTAAAGCTTTAGTAGATGCGAGTGATTCGATTCAATTGCAAGGACGAAATATTTTTATCCGTGACGGTTCAAAAGTATTTATGCAAAATCGGGGTAAGACAGGGCAAGGAAAAATTGAAGTAAATGCAAAACAATCAATTGAATTAATCGGAACTACTCCAGATGGAAATTTGGGAAGTGCAGTGTTAACTCAAAATTTAGGAATAGGAAATGCGGCAGAAATTGCTATTTCAAGTCCACGTTTACTTGTTTCTCAAGGTGCAGGAATAACTACTCAAACTTTTAACTTTGCACGAGGAGGTGATATTAATATAGATGCTTCCGAATCTATACAAATCAGTGAATTATCGCCTATTAATCCTAGACTTTTTAGTCAAATCAATACTAAAAGTTTAAATGCTGGTGCTGCTGGAGATATTAATATTTCAACTAAACAGTTATCGCTCTTAGGTCAAAACATCAGTTCTGCTAATTACGGTACTAGTAATGGTGGAAATGTTTCGGTGGCGACAGAAAAATTGACAATTCTCGATGGCGGAATATTAGGATCTGCAACTTTTGGAATTGGTTTGGGAGGAGATGTAAAGGTTGATGCCAAATCCATTGAACTAATAGGCACGAATTTTAATTTTTTTAGGTCTAGCAGCTTGAGTGCTGCAACAATAGGAATGGGAAACGCAGGTAATTTAACTGTTAATACCCGAAACTTAATACTTGAAGATGGTGGTAGGGTTGATTCTTCTACACTTGCTTCTGGTGCTGCGGGAAGCATAACCGTCAATGCTACGGATTCGATCGAAGTAAAGGGTACCGTACTGGGTTCAATCAATCCTAGTTTAATCATTTCTAGCGCCAATATTGTTGATGAATCTTTAATACAGTTTTTTGGATCGCCTGGTATACTCAGCGGAGATTCGGGAAACGTAGATATTAATACACCTATTTTAAAAGTTCATAGTGGTGGGGAAGTAACGGTAAGGAATGATGGAACTGGAAAAGGTGGAATATTAAATATCAACGCTGATTCTATCCTTCTTAACAGCAAAGGAAAAATCACAGCGTCAACTCAATCTGGTGGAGGTGGAAATATTGATTTGCAAGTTAAAGATGGTTTAATTATCAGAAATCAAAGTCTTATTTCTGCTGAAGCTGGGGGTACTGGTGATGGCGGTAATATTAATATTAATTCTCCGGTAATTGCAGGTGTAGAAAACAGCGATATTATTGCTAATGCCTTACAAGGTGATGGGGGAAATATCAATATTAATACGAGTGGTTTATTCGGTTTGCAGTTTCGAGATAAGTTAACTTCAGAAAGTGATATTACTGCTAGTTCTGAGTTTGGTGTTAACGGTACTGTAGAAATTAATAACCCGGCAATCGATCCTAGTTCCAGCTTGACACAATTACCAACTGATGTTATTGATAGCAGTCAACAAATCGCTAGTGGATGTAGTGCGAATCAAGCAAATAGTTTTACGGTTGTCGGTAAAGGTGGTTTAGCACCAAATCCCACAGATGTAATTACAAATGTAAGTTTATGGAACGATTTGCGGGATTTGAGTGTTATTAATAATGGTAAAAAAACAAGTATTCAAGTTTATATTGATTCCCCTATAAAAATTGTAGAAGCTACTGGTTGGGTTGTCGATAAACAAGGAAATATCGAATTTGTTGCTCACCAAAGTGATGGAAATTCGGGAGATAATTGGCAGAAGGCAAGTAATTGTAAGGGGGAAGTTAAGAATATTTAATGATTTAACCGGCGGTTTAAACCGCACGCCATTTGCTACAACGGCTTTGTACCCCCGCAACGCAATGGCTCGTCTACACAAGCAAAACCCGCCTCCGTGGGTTTACGATTACATTCCCTGATGGTTGTGAACGCGATCGCAAAATAATTAATTTAAAATCAATCTAAAGTTTGTTTTTTCAACAATTCTTTCACCCAGGTAGCATCAGTTTCTGTAAGTGGTGGTACTGGTTCGCGAGTATAATCAATTGCCATATCAAAACCAGCCCTTTCATAAACTCCATTGATTAATTCTTGCAAGTTTACTATCGATTCGCGATCGCCTTCACGTAGAGGTAAAGGAAATTCGGGGATCGATTCTTGTAATTCAAAAGGATATAATTCGGCTTGCGGACGATATTCGCTGCGACTTACCAAAATGCTATAAGTTGATTTAATCTGCTCGTTTTCTAAGATAGGCATGGGATTTCCCGAACGTAGCAAGTCAATTTCTACTAAATGAGATAAGCTAGTCAAAATTTTCTGACGCTTTTTCTGATATGCGTTTCTACCTTCTCCAGCACGCTTGTTTTTTGGTGAAAGCACTTCTATTACCGTTACAACTTCTCCAGTTCCCACTTCTCGCACTTCTAGATATCCTTCTCGTACTTCTTCGGGCATGGAAAGAGTAACATTTACAGGTTTTGCTGGGGGTGATGCAACTGCAATATTAGATGAATCATCCCGTGTTTTTGTAGAACTCGACAGGCTGACATCAGGAATACCAACTAAAATTGTGTTTTCATCTGTCATTTGATATACCCTTTTCTCTACTGCGACGCGATATTTTGGACGAAGTTGAGAAACTAATGATTCAGCAATGGCTATGATTATCCAGCTATGGACTTCAGGCCAAAGTTCGGGGTTTTCTAAATAGGGATTCATTCCTGGAAATGGAGAAGGCATGGCAATTTTGGATTTTTTAAAATTAAAATTCTGTTGATTTTATATTAACAATTTCGCATTTCAACCTACATTTTTTGTAGAGACGCGATATATCACGTCTCTACATTATTATGATTATTTACAATGTGCCGGTGAAGACTTTTTCGGCTGGCCCCGTCATATAGATTCTTTGGTCAATTTCCGACCATTCTATTAATAATGGGCCTCCGGGAAGTTCTACGGTGGCTGTTCGATCGCATTTCCCGTTCAATACACCGGCTACTAAGGAAGCACAAGCACCAGTTCCGCAGGCTAAAGTGATACCAGCACCGCGTTCCCATACTCGCATTTTTACGTAGTCAGATTTGACAACTTGAATAAATTCAGTGTTGATTCTTTGGGGGAAAGCTGGGTTATTTTCAAACAGGGGACCAATTTTTTCTAATTCAATTGCGGCAACATCTTCTACAAAGGTAATGCAGTGCGGGTTGCCCATATTTACACAGGTAACATCCCAAGATTTACCCGCTATTTCTAAAGTTTCGTTAATTACCTTTTCATTTTCGGCGGCAAGAGTAGTAGGAATTTCACCCGCAGTCAATCTAGGAATCCCCATATCTACTTTAATTTGACCGTCAGCCATTAATTGAGGCGCGATCGTACCAGCTAAAGTATGAATGCTGTACTTATCGCTTTTTTTAGTATCTCCTTCTAAGTCAGCCAGAAAAGCAGCCATACAGCGAATACCATTGCCGCACATTTCCGGTTCCGAACCATCGGAGTTAAAAATCCGCATAGTATAGTCAGTGCCATTCTCACCCGGCAAGGCAAAAATTACACCATCAGCACCGATACCAAAATGGCGATCGCACAATTTAATTGCCTGCTGCTTAGTAACCGCCGGTTCTGAAGATGAGCGATTATCAATCAAAATAAAATCGTTACCTAAACCCTGATACTTAGTAAAATTAATTGCCATTTGTCTAAGAGATGAATTATTACAGATATTAGTTGTTAGTTGTTGGTTGTTAGTGGTTAGTTGTTCAAAACAGCATCCACTAACCACTATCAACTATCCACTAACCACTATCTACCATTCACATACAAAATGTTGACAGAATTCGATACTTCATTACCAAGCATCAAGCAAGTTCAAAGATTAATTCAAGAAAACACCCAAATTGAATTAAAGCTAATAACCGGCGATGTCATTGCAGGAAAATTGTTATGGCAAGACTTACAGTGTTTCTGCATCATGTCAGAAGACAACCAAAAAACCACCGTTTGGAAACAGGCGATCGCCTATTTGAAAATAGGTAATGGGTAATGGGGCATGGGGCATGGGGCATTGGGCATTGGTAATAGATTTATTCTTCTCCTTGTCTCCCCATCTCCCCATCTCCCAATTACTTATTCCCTCAACTCATCGAGCGGCAAGTATTCGCGTAATGCTTCTAATTCTGCGGCTTTGACTACTGGAATTGATAATGCTGGCTGGTTGGTTTGGGGTGAAAATAGTTCTTCTAGTTTATTTAAAGCTGATAGTCTGCCGCACAATAATAGTTGATCGCGGTTTTGCAGTTTGGTTTTGCCGTTGGGATAGCGAATAAATTTTCCTTCTCTTCTGATTGCTTGTATTTCTACTGCGTATTGTTTGCGGATGTCTAAGTTGCTCAGGGTTTTACCTAATATGGGGGATTCTGCGCTGAGTTTTACCCACTGACAAGCGCTGTTTTCTCCGGGTACGGTTGCTTTCCCCGATGCGAATTCGTCTAAAGCTGCTATTTCTTCGGAGCTGCCGACTACTAAAAGCTTGTCGCCTTCTTGTAAATTTGTTGCAGCGTCGGGATAATCTATTTCTTCTCCGCTAGTACGCTTGATTGCCATTAGACTAACGCCAGTTAGATAGCGCATATCGGCTTGTTCTAAGGTCATTCCTACTAGGGGAGAGTTTGTTGGTAGGGGGTACCAGCGTTTGTTTAAATCGGCTGTGGCTCGTCGTAAATCGCGGGCTACTTCGGAGGCTGATTGTTCGGGGCGGAAATCTAAGTAGTGACTTTGACGAATTTCTTGGATTTCTCGCTGTACTGCCGTTGGTGATAAGCCGACATCTGTTAATACGAAGGAAACCATTTCTAAACTAGCTTCAAATTCTGGCTGTACGACTTCTCGCGCTCCTAATTGGTAAAGTGCTTCAATATTCTTGTTATTTGTGGCGCGAACTACTATATTTAATTCCGGAAATAATTCCAAACCGCGCCGTAGAGAAAGACGAGTACTCATTGGATCGGGAAGTGCGATCGCCATTGCTTTAGCTTGGGTAACTCCTGCTGTTTCTAAGACGTGAAAACTAACGCAGTTGCCGTATACATAAGGAATTTTCGCTTCGCGCAACTGTTGAATTACTCTTTCGGATTGATCTATAACTACTACAGGGAGTTTATGGGAAAGCAATAATTTAACTAAGTTTTTACCAACTCTTCCGTAACCGCAAACTATTACATGATCTTTTATCGGTAAATCGTCGGCTGCATCTAAGGGCTTGCCTTCACCGTTGAGATAGGGCTTCAACCAAGGCATTGATTCGGCCCAATCAAAGAAAATTGGTACCAACCGCAACACGAAGGGCGTTAATACTAATGTTACTGCCGTCGTACCTAAAATAAGTAAATATACCTTACGAGATACTAACCCTAACTTTTGACCTTCACTAGCGAGAACAAAGGAAAATTCACCAATTTGAGACAATCCCAAGCCCGCAATTATCGCCGTTTTCAGTGGATAGCGGAATAATTTTACTAAAGGAGTGATAATTAAAAATTTACCAATAAATACCAGCGTCACCAATCCTAAAATTAATTCCAGATGGCTCCATAGAAATACCGGATCGATCAGCATCCCGATCGCGACAAAAAACAAACTGGCGCAAATATCCCGCAGCGGTTCCACATAAGTTAAAGTTTGGTCGGCATATTCCACCTCGGAAATCATCAAACCGGCGACAAACGCCCCCATTTCAATGGAAAG
>JBARZF010000594.1:0-4042 GCA_049649675.1 Rivularia sp. (in: cyanobacteria)
TCTTGCTCGCTGGTAGTAGCTAGCGAGCAAGATGCTCGCACTACTTATAATTTGATTGATCGTTTAAGATTGCTGAAAATCTCACTCTTCACTCCTAACTCCTAACTTATCACTCCTAACTATTCCCAATTCCCAATTCCCAATGCCCCATGCCCCATGCCCAATTACCAATTACCCATGCATAAAAAATGGACAACATTGCCCAGCCTTATACAAAATGTCTATAGAAAACCGATAATTTTGGTTTGTGTCGGTGCGGCCACCACGAAAAAACTAGTTTTTGACGACAGTGAAAGCCGCACCGACACAAAGGCTGGGCAATGTTGTCTATAGTTACGTGAACCCATGCCCCATCCCCAATTCCCAATGCCCAATTCTCAACAGGCTTGCTCAACTTGGCATTTGTCGCATAAGCCAAAGAATTCTAATGTGTGATAAAAGATTTTAAAATTTTGGTTGGTTTCTAATTCGGTTTCTAGTTGATGCACTGGACATTGTTCGATGGGAATCTCTCTACCGCATTGCAAGCAGGTTAAATGATGTTTGTCTTGCTGTACTAAGCTATAAAGCGCTTCGCCGTTAGTTAAGGTTCTGACTTGTACTAATCCTTCCAGTTTTAAAGCTTCCAACGAACGATAAACTGTTGCTAAACCCATACTTTGATTGCTATTACGCAGTTCCACGTATAGATTTTGGGCGGAAATGCCTTGTTTAATGGATTTGAGCAAGTTTAAAATCCGCTCTTGACTGCGGGTATGTATGGGTTTCATAAACGATAACTATTTAAATAACTGCAATAAAGAATTTCTATTACCACTTCTACTTTTAATTTACTTGAATGATTTGAGAATATCATTTCCCTTTGGTTACAACAGAAAGATATAGTATACCCAGAGCCTCATTGGGTAAGATTAAGTGCCAATAAAGTATCAAGCTAAAATTTTTGTAACTCTTCGTCCTTCAGTTTTAGATCCGGCTGGTGTCGCCGTACAATCCGGGCTAAAGCAGATGGAATACAACAACGTTGATAATGTGCGAATTGGAAAATACATCGAATTGATGATTACCTCTGATTCGGAGGATTCAGCCCGTCAAGATTTAGATAAAATATGCGACAAAATGCTCGCTAATCCAGTAATTGAAAACTATCGCTTCGATTTAACTGAGGTGGAATCGGTTATCGGAGCAGTTTGAACAGTTAACAGTGAACAGTGAACAGTGAACAGTGAACAGTGAACAGTGAACAGTGAACAGTGAAGCGCGTTCACGCGAAAGCGTGCGGGGCTCAGCGTGTCCCGTTAGCGGAGCGTGCCCGGAGGGCATAGGGACATACAGTGAACAGTTACCAGTTACCAATTAAACTCTCCCCCCTCTATACCTTTAACCTTTAACCTTTGACCTTTAACCTATTCAATCATGAAATTCGGCGTTGTTGTTTTCCCCGGTTCTAATTGCGATCGCGATGTTGCTTACGTGACGCGAGATATTCTGTCGCAGCCAACTCGCATGGTTTGGCATCAAGATACCGATATTTCCGATATTGATGTAGTTATTCTACCTGGTGGTTTTAGCTATGGCGATTATCTTCGCTGTGGTGCGATCGCCAGATTTTCCCCAATTATGTCTTCTGTTCTCGAACACGCACAAAAAGGTAAGTTTGTCTTGGGTATCTGTAATGGTTTTCAGGTATTAACTGAGTCGGGGCTTTTACCGGGTGCGTTGATTAGAAATCGAGATTTACATTTTATCTGCGACAGAATCCCGCTAAAGGTTGAGCGTAACGATTTACTTTGGACGCAGGGTTATCAAAGTTGCGAACAAATAACTTTACCTGTGGCTCATGGTGAAGGGAAATTTTACGCAGATGAGAAAACTTTGACTGACTTGGAAGATAATAACCAAGTTGTATTTCGCTACGAAGGTGAAAATCCTAACGGTTCGTTAAGAGATATTGCAGGTATTTGCAATCGTGACGGTAATGTGTTGGGTATGATGCCGCATCCGGAGAGAGCTTCCGATCCGATGTTGGGGAATACTGATGGGTTGAAGTTATTTCAGGGATTGTTGGAAAAGGTTTTAGCAACAGTTTAGGTTTACACCTAAAATTAGAGAGACGTTGCATTGCAACGTCTTCAGATTACTTTTAAATAAACTATAAGTCTTAGTAATGTTAATAATTATGGAAACAGATGATATTAATTTTGTTGATTTATAATTTCTAATTTAGCCAAGCGATACTAGTAATAATAATCTAATCTTTTTACAGATTCCTTGGATAATAAGTGTATTTTTAATGAGTAAATCAGTTGTTATTAATCTGGGAAGTAGCGATTTGTATGGAGGATGCGAGCAAGTAACGGCTCAATTATGGGTTTCTGGTCATCCTCTCCCAGAACAATTTGTCGGCTCATTGCCACCAGCACCGCATTTGGTGGAATTGTATCAGCGATGGCAATTTATGTATCGGAGTTTTTACGATTGCCTGAATTTGCGATTCCGTTCGCTATCGCCTGAAGATGATGAAATAGAAATTGATGAAAGTGATATAACTAATATTTCCGATGTTAACTTTAATGAATTATCCGACCATTTACGGTTGAGTATTAATGCTTGGTTAAAGTCTGAGGAATTTTTAAATATAGAACGTAAATTGCGTTCTGCATTAAGTCGAGAAGAAGAAATACAGATAGTTATTGAAACTAACGATTTGTGGCTGCGAAGGATACCTTGGTGTTGGTGGGATTTTCTTGATGATTATCCCTCCGCAGAAATTGCTCTTTTTAGACCGGAATATAGAAGAAGTACTGTTGTTACACAGTCAAGACTGGCTAAGAATAAAGTCAGAGTTTTGGCAGTTATGGGTAATAGTTTCGGTATTGATTTAGAAGCAGAAAGTAGTTTTCTTGGCAGTTTGCAGGATGCAGAAGTCAAATTTCTAATTCAACCGTCACGTGAGGAATTTAATAGATATCTTTGGGATACTAAGGGATGGGATGTGCTTTTTTTTGCAGGTCACAGTCAAACTGAGGATGAAGCAGGAAAAATTTATATTAATGAAAATAAAACGAATAACAGTTTAACCTTAGAACAACTAGAAGAAGCCCTCAAAGCTGCAATTGAAAATGGTTTGACATTAGCAATATTTAATTCTTGTAATGGGTTGGGATTGGCTTCGGTGTTGGAACAATTAAATATTCCTACAACTGTGGTGATGAGGGAGCCAGTACCGAATCTAGTTGCACAAGTTTTTTTTAAATTTTTCTTAGAATTTTTCGCGGAAGAAAGAGATTCTTTATACATATCTTTTCAGAAAGCACGCAGGCAGTTGCAAGGATTAGAAAATAAATTTCCTGGTGCTTCCTGTTTACCCGTAATTTTTCAAAATCCAGCATTAGAGCCACCAAGCTGGTTGAGTTTGGGAGGAATGCCTCCTTGTCCTTATCGGGGATTATTTGCTTTCTCTGAACAAGATGTAGACCTGTTTTTTGGACGGGAACTGTTTTGTTTGAATTTATTTAAAGCTGTAAAAATTAAAACATTTGTAGCTGTAGTTGGTCCTAGTGGAAGTGGTAAATCCAGTGTTGTATTTGCTGGTTTGATTCCCCAATTGCGAAAAGATGAAAATACCAATTGGCGAATCATTTCTTTTCGTCCGGGTAACAAACCCTTTGAAGCGTTGGCAAGTGCTTTGTTACCTTTGTGCTTATCAATTAATTTTTTGCAACACAATGCACCTAACTCAGAGAATAACCTGCGTTTGCTTAAAGAAGAATTAGCTGCAAGATTAGAATGCGATCGCCAAGCTTTACAAACAATTATTGCAGAGTTTATTAAACAAAATCCCAACACTCGTTTAGCATTGATAGCAGATCAATTTGAAGAACTCTATACTCTTTGTCTTGAATCTGAAACCCAAACTTTTCTAGATATATTATTAGCTGCTGTCAGTTTAGCTCCAGGTTTTAGTTTAGTTATTACCCTTAGAGCCGACTTTTACGGTCATGCTTTATCTTACCGTCCATTTAGTGACGCTTTGCAAGGA
>JBARZF010000595.1:0-1771 GCA_049649675.1 Rivularia sp. (in: cyanobacteria)
CCATTTAATGACAGCACTTCGCTTGCATTAATATTAATATCTCCGCCAGGTTGAAAACTCAGAAAGCTATTTTGACCCCAAATTACCGAACCGTTATTTATGTCAATATTTCTTCCTCTTACCTGTATCGAACCCGCACCTTCACCACTTACATTTAAAAGCGACTTTTGATTTAATTTAATATCTTTATAGTTGGAAAAATCGTTATATTTAAATGTGAATCCTTCTTTTGTCGAATTTAACTTAACTTTATCGTTACTACCTAAACTTCCTAACTCAATACGTCCGCTAGCAGCAGTCAAATTACCACCATCTAATTTAATCTCGCTTCCTACCAAAGCTAAAGTATTTCCCGGTTTTACCTTTAAACCAGGTGCGAATCCCAGGGAGAAATAAGGTCTAAAAATAGGATCTTCGGCAACTATATCGTGTCCAGAACCATTTACTTGAATCGCTCCCGGATTTTGCCCCATTTGTAAACCCAAAGGCATATTAATAGTTAATAAAGGTGGTGAATAAGTATCATCCGCGCTAAACTTCCAACCATTTGCGAATTCAATACTATTTGCAGTACTACCAATAAACGAACCACCGATATCTAAAGCAGCATTTTGACCAAATACAATTCCATTCGGATTAATCAAAAATACATTTGCGTTACCGTTTGCTTTAATTAAACCATCTATATTAGATATATTTCCACCCGTAACTCGATTGATAATATTCACCACATCGGCTGAATTATTAAAGACAGCAGAACCACCTGTAGGTATGGAAAACTCTTTAAAACTATGAAAGAGATTACCATTTAAACGATTGGAATTATTTAAACTGTTAATAGTAAAATTGAGATTATCTGTAGATGTTACCCTTGTTGGTAAAGTACCATCACTACTAACTTTCTGAGCATTAGCAGAGGTAGGTAATATTAACTGAGAAACAATAAAAGATGTGAAGCAAAATGAGAAATATTGTTTTTTTAAACCCTGAAGCATAATTCAAATCTGTAAAAGTGGTAGTAAATATATAGTTCCCGCTTTTAGAGAAAAATCAACATTCTTCGTAAATTGCGATACGCCTTAGCGTCTAGCTTCGCTAATCGCGATATACCAAAAATGTAGAGACGCGATATATCGCGTCTCTACAACGGTTAAATCATCCAACCAATCAATTTATTAATTCAAATAATCCAATATTACTTATTGCCAAGTCGCCACATCTCGAAATTCTTGAGGTATCTGTGTAGATTGAGGAAATTCTAATATCGTTTCCCTAACACCCAAATATCCCGATTCAGTAAAAGACATCAACATCCTTCCTAAAGCAAACCAAACTTCACTTTCATACTCCCAATCGCCATAACGCCCAGCTTTTCCCGCAATCGATCGCAATGCCCAAAAATAACTATTCCTCACCACAGAGCCGCCTTTTTTATATTCCGGTACATCTTCGTGGCTTATGTATATTAAATCGTCTTCAATTCTAGCTTTCATAATTACAGTTACCAGTGAGCAATTACCAATTACCAATTATCAATTACCAATTACCAATTACCCATTACCAATTACCCATTACCGACTTAGCCAATTTCGACTTTGGCAGCAACTTGCTTTTGCACTGTTTCAATCAATTTTACCGTTCTTTGATAAGCTATTGTTTCTTTACTATTTATAAAATAAGCTGCGGCTGTTTGTAAGTCTTTAATTGCGGCTTGATAATAACCAAGATTATGGTAAGCTACACCTCGATTTACATAGGCGATCGCACTTTT
>JBARZF010000596.1:0-2228 GCA_049649675.1 Rivularia sp. (in: cyanobacteria)
GGACAGTTACGCGATCAAGATAATAATTTATTAATTCAAGTTGCGGGAGAACTAGAAACTTTAGCAAGAATAAGACAAATTCCAATTAATTTTGGCAGTCAAGGTCAATTTGTTACCTTACAAAATATCGCCACTATTAGTAAGGGAATTACGGAACCAGCGACTGAACTTGCATTATTAAATGGTCATCCTGGTGTTGCTTTAGCAGTTCACGTTCAGTCGGGAAAAAGGCTTGATTTGTGGTCGGAAGTAGCTAATGAAAAAATAGCTGAGTTTAAATCAGAATTGCCTAGTAGTATTGGTTTACCGATTATTTTTGCTCAAAGTAGTTATGTTGAGGAAAGATTAAATAGTTTAATTTTGAATCTCTTAGTTGGTGCAGGTTTAGTTTTCGGTGTAACTGTAATTATGATGGGTTGGAGGAGTGCTTTAATCGTTAGTTCTGCTCTACCTCTATCAGTATTTATGGTGCTTGGTTGCATGAATTGGTTAAATATTCCCCTCCATCAAATGTCGATTACCGGATTGATTGTTGCACTGGGAATTTTAATTGATAATGCAATTGTCATGGTTGATGAAGTACTTTGGGAATTACGAAAGGGAATTAAAGCCAAAGCAGCCATAAATCATAGTATTCAAAATTTAGCAATTCCCCTATTAAGTTCAACTCTAACTACTGTTTTAGCCTTTTTACCAATAGCATTATTACCTGGGAGTGTAGGAGAATTTGTCGGGACAATTGCGATTACCGTTATTATCGCTGTTTGCTGTTCTTTGTTTATTTCGTTAACAATTATTCCTACTTTCAGTGCTAAATTATATCGGGATAGGGATAGTAGAGAAAATAATCAAAAAGATAAAAAACGAAATTTATCGTGGCTACAAAGTGGTATTTTTATTCCTATTTTGAATCGTTTGTATCGACGTACTGTAAAATTCACAATTGCGAAACCTGTCTTATCAATTTTGCTCGCTTTATTAATACCAGTTATGGGTTTTATTCAAGCTGGTAGTCTCGAACAACAATTTTTCCCGGCTGCGGATAGAGATCAACTTCAAATTGAACTAGAATTACCTGCTTCAGTTTCGTTAGCGAAAACTCAAACTTTAATTAAACAAATTCGCGAACAAATTATTAAGAATCCAGAAGTTACAGATGTTCACTGGTTATTAGGTAGCAGTATTCCCTCATTTTACTACAACTTAACTGGAGGAAAAGAGCAACAAGCTAATTACGCTCAAGCATTAGTTCAATTAAATTCTCTTACTTCCACTTCTATAACTAAAAAATTGCAAAGTGAACTAGATAAAGCTTTTCCCTCAGCACGAATTATTGTCAGACAATTAGAACAAGGACCTCCTTTTGCTGCACCGATTGAAATGCGGATTTATGGTTCTAATGTGGAAACTTTACAATCATTAGGAGAAAAAGCTAGACAATCATTAGTAGCAATTAAAGATGTAACTCATACTCGTTCTAGCTTAAATGAAATTCAACCACAAATAGAATTTCAAGTAGACGAAGAACAAGCTCGTTTAACAGGATTAAACCGGACAACTATTGCTCAACAGTTGGATAATTCCTTAGAAGGTGTAATTGGTGGTTCGATATTAGAAGGAAACGAAGAACTACCCGTCAGAGTTCGTTTAGGAAATCAAGAAAGAGGTAACTTATCAAAAATATCTTCTTTAGATTTATTAGCAAATTCTTCGAGTATTAATAGGGAAGGAAATAATCCCCTTGCTGCTATTCCTCTTTCTTCATTAGGTAAAGTTCAACTTAAACCAGAACTTGCTCAAATTACTCATTACAACGGACAAAGAGTTAACACAGTTCAAGGTTTTCTAAATGCTGGAGTTTTACCAGCAGAGATTTTAAGTAAATTTGAAGCCAAATTAGAAAATAACAAATTTACCTTACCTCCTGGTTACAAATTTGAATTTGGTGGAGAGCAAGAAGAAAGAAACGATGCTGTAGGGGGTTTGGTTTCTACCGTGGGAGTTTTAATTATTCTCATGATAGCCACATTGGTACTTTCTCTCGGTTCATTTCAATTAGCAGGTGTTATCGGAATAGTTGCTGTAGCATCTTTTGGTTTGGGTTTATTTTCCATCTGGTTATTTGGCTATCCCTTCGGCTTCAACCCAATTATCGGTACTATAGGTTTGATTGGTGTAGCAGTCAATGACTCGATTGTCGTTCTCAGCGCTATCTCTAACCATCCAAT
>JBARZF010000597.1:0-1831 GCA_049649675.1 Rivularia sp. (in: cyanobacteria)
TTCCACAGCCATCAAGGTGATACCCTCAAAGTTCACGAACAGTATCTACAAGATCAAGTAGAATACACCAAAAACTTCTTCCAACACATCCAGCAAGAATACGAACAGGTAATTCAAAACGAAGGTATTACCGAACAAGAAGTTAAAACAAGCTTGACATTACCCGTCACCCATAAAACTTCACAACCAACCCCAGAAAATACCGTCAGCGAAGAAACTCCAGCTAATGCTAATACGCCAATAGTTGAAACCAAACCAGAACCAAAACCGGAACCTGTAGTAGCTGCCACAAACAAAGTTACACAACCAACTTTAGAAGATACGGTAGCAGAAGAAATTCCAGCTAATGGTTCCACTCCCCCCATCTCCCCCTCTCCCAATCTCGCCACCTCTCCATCCGTAGACTTATCAGGTTTAGATACAAACCTCCTAGCTATCACCAGTGAAAAAACGGGTTATCCGGTGGAAATGCTGGAGATGGATATGGATATGGAAGCCGATTTGGGCATCGATTCCATCAAACGGGTAGAAATCATGGGTGCATTGCAAGAAATGTATCCCGATTTACCCAAGTCTGATAATGTAGAAGAATTAAGCGAACTGCGTACTATCGGTCAAATAGTAGAATATCTACAATCTCTGTCTTCTAGTTCCAATAGCACCACCGTTGAGATACAAACTGCTGAAGTTGAAAGTCAACCTATAGTTGATACAGTTTCCACTCCGGAAATAGCGGTAAAATCTTCAGAGCTAGAAACTATCGAAGCTCAAATACCTACAGAAATCGTCCCAACCAGCGTTGATACTAGCAACCTCGGCCAAACCATGCTCGAAATAACCAGCGAAAAGACGGGTTATCCTGTCGAAATGCTGGAAATGGAAATGGATATGGAAGCCGACTTAGGTATTGATTCCATTAAACGGGTAGAAATCATGGGTGCATTACAAGAAGCATACCCAGATTTACCCAAACCCGATAACTTAGAAGAAATAAGCGAACTGAGGACAATCGGACAAATAGTTGAGTATCTCCAGACATTATCTGGAGGTGAAAAAAAAAAGCTACATTCTGACATCAGCCAGCCATTAAATGAAATCGGAGGAGTTGCAAGACATCCCGCAAAATTGCAATTCCTTCCCGAACCCGATTTTTTAGAATTTGCACTACCAGAGGGAAACATCATTTTAATTACCGATGATGGCTCCCTCACCACCTCCGAGCTAGCCGAATCATTAACTCATTTGGGTTTGAAAGTCGTAGTTTTAAGCTTTCCCCAATCGATAATTCCCACACGTTCGGTACTACCGAGCAATATCAAAAACATAATTTTAGAAGACATCAGCGAAAAGCATCTACAGCAACAGCTAGAAGCAATTGCAGCTAATTGCGGTTCCATTGGAGCTTTCATCCATATTCATCCAATATTTAACGCTGCTTCCAAGCATATAAACTACTCTCCAGAAGAAAAGGCGATCGCCAAACTAGTCTTCTTCATTGCCAAGCATCTCAAAAAATCCCTCAATGCAGCAGCAGAAAGTGGATATGGCTGCTTCTGTACGGTAACTCGACTCGATGGCGCATTTGGATTAGAACAAAAAGTCAACTTTGGCGCTATTGCAGGTGGATTATTCGGATTAACCAAAACACTTACTTGGGAATGGGGAAAAGTCTTTTGTAGAGCAATTGACATACACCCCGAAATCGATCCTCAAAACTGCATCGATCGCATCCAAGCCGAACTACACGATCCCAATCGTTTAATAACCGAAGTTGCCTACGGTACCCAAGGAAGAACGACTATTACAGTGAGCAGTGAGCAGTGAGCAGTGA
>JBARZF010000598.1:0-1979 GCA_049649675.1 Rivularia sp. (in: cyanobacteria)
TTGTTCCGAAACCGAGTACGATTGTGAATGGTGAGCTACTAATAATCCCCAAAGTTGCTCTTGATGAAAAATTGGTGTGACTAAAGAAGACTTTACCCCCATTGCCGTAAGATATTCTATATGGCATGGGTCAACATCACGGTAAGAGATATCTTCTGAAACCATTTCTCCGGTTTCCGTTTCATATACCGGACTTTTACCAATTTGTCCCGTTTCTACATTAACAATAGAACGCACCCGCGACTTAATAAACATTTCTCGTGCATGAGCGGGAATATCATCTGCGGGAAAATTAAGTCCTAATAATGAAGGCAATATATCATTATTAATTGATTCAGCAACAACTTTACCGCTACCATCAGGATGAAACTGATAAATCATTACCCGATCGATAGCAATAAAAAATCTTACTTCTGCTACTATTGTTGTAAAGGTTTCTTTTAATTCTAATGAACTACGAATACAGTTTGTAATTCGGTAGATAAAATCATCTTGCTTGATATTGTTCGGCAAGAGTTTCTCCTGAGATAAAGTCATTTTTAATAACAAGGAACAGCGAATTTTTATCTTAAATCTAAAAACATTGTGAAATATGATTACTTACAATGTCTTCAGTGAGAATACTGCCTTATTACTTAATAAATCTTGATTTTTCTCTGAAAACCATTTATTTTTTTTCAAATAAAATTATCATCAATTTAGATATACATTTAAATAAAAGGTGGGTATTGTCCCACCTAATAAAATTATAATTAAGCCTTTACAGCTTCCGAAAAACGGATTTTCAAATAATCATCTTCCATCTTGGCTCCCGATGGTTGAAGTGCTGCTAAAGCTTGTGGAAGTACCAAATTACGGCGATGGTTGCCGATAGTAATATTCAATTCGTCGCCACTTTTACTTAAATTTACTTTATCTTTGGGAATGCCAGGTAAATATAATTCCAAGCTGTATTGATTTTGATCTTGAACAACTCTGATTGTATTTTCTTTGTAATAAACTTGAGTTGGATCTTCGTCTTTATAAAGTGTGTCTTTGAGCCTTTCTAAAGCTTCTAAACCACACATTTCTTCGGAATAAAGCGGAACTTCTTTTACGGGCAAGGGATGAAAATTATCGTGTAGTTCTTGACGGTATTGTTCTTGATTTTCTTTCCATCTTTTGAAAAATGGGTCTTGTACTTCTTGAGGAATAATCCGATTTGCTATGACTAAATCTGTCGCTACATTGTACAAACTTAAATAAGCATGGGCACGAAGGGATTCTTTAATTACCATCTTTTCGGGGTTAGCAATTAAACGAACTGAGGTTTGAGTATTGTCGGTTAATACTTTTTCTAAGGCTTCAATTTGTTCGTAAAACTCGAAAGGTGCATCCATCACCTCTCTATCCGGCAGCGAAAAACCAGCAATTGGTCTAAAAATTGGCTCCACCAAAGGACGCAACGCTACCGAAATATTTTGAAACGGCTTATAAAAACGGCGCATATACCAACCGCCAACTTCTGGCAAACTCAATAACCGTAAAGCCGTACCAGTAGGCGCAGAATCAATAATTAGAACATCATATTCGCCATCATCATAATGACGTTTCATTCTTACCAAACCGAAAATCTCATCCATCCCCGGTAAAATCGCCAATTCTTCAGCTTGGATTCCCTCCAATCCCCTAGCCTGCAAAACTTGAGTAATATAGCGTTTTACAGCACCCCAGTTTCCCTCAAGTTCCAACAACGCATCTAATTCCGCACCCCACAAATTTGGTCGGACTTGTTGCGCTTCGTGTCCGAGTTCCATATCAAAACTATCGGCTAGAGAATGGGCTGGATCTGTACTTAAAACAAGCGTGCGATAGCCTAATTCAGCACAACGCAGTCCAGTAGCAGCAGCAACCGAAGTTTTGCCCACACCACCTTTACCTGTCATTAAAATTACGCGCATGAATAATCTTTATTTCCTGAGAAGCTTTTACATTTATTT
>JBARZF010000599.1:0-11609 GCA_049649675.1 Rivularia sp. (in: cyanobacteria)
TCCGGTAGCTTTTTCAACTTCACTTAATATGTCTCGTGCTTCTGCTAATCCTTTAAGGCTAACAGTAACCACATCGCTGAGATGACCTTTAAATGCATTGGTAAAAGAATCTTCTACTTCACCCATCATCATATCAACTTCAAGCCGATCTGTTCTGTTGAATGTTGTATCTGGTGTTAATAAAAGTGGTGCTTCCGATTGTGGTGGTGCTGGTAAATTCGGTTCTTCTGGTTGCGGTTGTGGTTCCGGTTGCGGTTGTGTTTGATCAACATTTACGCTGATTTGGGCAGGGGTAGAAACTGAAATTTTATCATTAGCAACGATTGTAAAAGCATTTATTTCTCCCGTAGTATTGGCAGGAGGAGTATATTCTAAAGTATCTTCTGAGGTGATAATATCTCCAGAATTCGCTTCACTACCGTTGATCTTTAAACTTCCCCCTGCTGTAATTTCGTTAATTTGTAGCTCGGTAATATCGTTATTTGTATCGCTAACCTGAGTAGCAATATCTGCCAAAGAAAACGTAATTGGTTGATTTTCTTCGGCAATATTTAGAGAAGGATTAGCTGTGACTTCGGGAGGAGTATTATTAAAAGTAATGCCGATCTTTCCTTGAGTTACCGTACCAGCATTGGGAAATTCAGTAGTAGGTGAAATGATATCATCACCAGTATTAATTGCACCAGCAGTACCATTAACGCTAGCATCTCCAACAATAAACGGAATATTTTCTATAGTGCCATCGTGACGAATTTCTACAGTTCCAGATGAATCTTCTCCGGCTGTATTTATAGTATTCGGCAATGCTAATTCTAATAATCTTAAGCTTGCCAATTCATCTTCATCTATTTCTAATTCTTCAGGAAGTCGAAACCATTCCGGTAATTCAACTTCTCGCACAACTTCTTCTTCCTCCGTGAAGTCTATAGGCAAATATAGTCCTCCCCTAACAGTACCATTATCAGCAATAATTCTTACATTTCCACCTTTACCTGTAGGGATATTTTCTTCGCCGGAAATGGTAAGATTAGAGGTTTGAACGCTGCCAAAAATGATATCTTCTCCAGAAGTAATATTTACATTACCAGCAGCAACGCTATTAGTTGCAGCACCCTCTTGAACAGAAGCTTGAATATATGATGTAAAAATATTACCGCCTGCTTCTAAATTAATGTTCCCGGCTAAACCATTATCAGATGTCGCAAATAAACCAACAGAAGAATTAATTTCGGGCACAATAATATCGCCATCTGCTTTTACATTAATTTCTCCTCCAAAAGCATTATTAGAGAGTGTAGAAAATGGAATAGATGAAAACGAAGTATTTACACTTACATCAGTGTGAATTACGGTCACAAAAATGTCACCAGCAGAATCAATATTAACTTTTCCAGATGAAATATCATTTGCGCTTCCTACATATGCTCCCGATCTAATTTCCTCTACAAAGATATTTCCTCCCGATTTCAAGTTAATATCTCCACTAGAAACTTGATTGGATTCGTCAGATATAGCCACTGAAGAAACAATATTAGTTGCAACAATACTACCTCCTGCTTCTAGATTAATATTTCCTCCAGAAACATTATTTGCGGTAAATAAATTGATGTTAGTGTCAATCGATTCTGTAGAAATATTTCCTCCTGCATTCAGATTAACTTCTCCTCCGACTACATTATTAAAGCTTCCTTCGGTATTTAAATCAGCAAATATATTACCCGTAGTAATATTTCCTGGAGCGCTAATGATTACTCTACCAGTCGTTACAGTCACTTCATCATCAAAATTACTGGTGATAATATCCCCATTCACTGTCACATTTGCAGGTGGTGATGTTGTTGTACCACTACTATTAAAAGATGTACCTTCAACAGTAGTAGGTGGATTATTCAAACCAAAAGGATAATTAAAAGCAGGCTCTTCAAGCTCGCTAACCCCAGCCCTTAAAATTAATGCAGGTTCATTTGCTAAAATTTGAGCATCAGCCGAACAAGAAGTACAACCAAGAAAAGCAGAATCCGGGCTGGTAATTTCAATATCACCTTCTACGTTAATGCTACCTTTCGACTCAACTTTTAACGCCGCACCTGTATAACTACCAAAAGTAACATCTTCCTCAGAACTAATAATTGGGTCGTAAAGACTGATAAACTTACCACCATTACCCTGCAAATTCAGAATTGAAAATTTACCGCCACTAGCAAAGTGAGCATCACCTGAAATTATTCCATCGCTAACTAAACTCAAATCGCCACCACTCACAAAAGGTGTTTTATCCAAGTGATTCAAAGCTAAAATATCAACTTGGCGATCGCCTTTTATATAGAAATCCCCACCTGCAAGGGCAATAAATGGATTCTGGGCACTATCCCGCACCCGCACGGTATCTTTTGCTAATAAAGTCAGGTTTTCTGTGGTTTGTAACTGACTTTCTAGAAAAGTTAGATTACCTTGGGCTGATAACAAAGCATTTTGAGCATTTAAAGTTTTAACAGTTGTATCACCTTGATTTACCTGTAAACTCGAACCTTTTAATTCAACTTCACCGTTACTATTACGAACCAATTCTGTAACATGATTAGCATTTCCTCCAGTAAGCATTTGAGGTAAGGAAGCTATCGATAAATTCCATGCTTGAGGTTGAGTTTTTGCTGTAGAAATCGGCTGAATTTCCAAACTCAACAAACTTCCCGGTTGACTCAAACGCACTAAATTTTCACCTTCGACAGCAGAAACTGTAATATTTCCCGACGGTGATTCTAACTTACCCGTACTCGCAACGGTTCCGCCTAACAATGTTAAGTTACCATTCTTAACCCCGAGATTTCCAGCATTGATAATCGCTCCCGGTTGACTCATGGTAAAAGCAAAACTATTAGGTTTACCCATCAGAATTGCATAATCATTTTTACCAAAAGCATTCAGCCAATTATTTCCGAATCCAATACCGTTAGCCGTTGTAGCGGTGAAGTCACCAGGTACATTTAAACTCGCATTATTGCCAAACACAATCCCCGATGGATTGATCAGAAATAAATTTGAATTTCCCCCAGTCAACTGTATTAAACCATTTATAACCGAAGTATTACCCCCAGTTACCCGCCCAAATATATTTTGAATTGCAGGATTGCTGAGAAAATTCGCAATCTGATTTTCACTCAGTCCAAACTCTTTAAAACTATGAAATAGATTGCTGCCATCTTGAGAAAATTGACCACCTGTAATATCAAATTGATTGCCGTTAGGAGTAACAACAGTTCCCGTTCGATCTACTGCGGGAATTACTGATTGTGCCTGTAACTTTTCTTGATTAAATATAAATGGTACTGAGCTAACAATTATAGGCAATATTGAGGTGAGAGCAGAGAAAACACTTGCACGACGAATTAATTTGTACATTTGAATAAGAATTAATTTAAATAAAAATTAGTAGCTTTACCTATGTTGTCATATTAAAGATTGAATGGCATTATCCAAAAGCAAAAAATATCCAAAATTTTCAGTATTAATCACTAGGCTTTTTCATCGCTATTGCTATTTCTCTTTACAATACATCTGGAGGGAGTTCATCTAAAAAGCTTATAGATAGGCTCTGACAGGAATTAATAATTGTGCTATAAAGGTAGGAATTAAAAATAAGAATATTTCAGTAAATACACTTAAGAAAAGCTTCAAAAATCTGAATTGTTATTCGCTTTTGACTGGCTTTACTAGTTTTTACCGAACAAAGTTGAACTATATAAAATGAAATGTTTTTCAGAGGAATATTGATACTATGCAGAGCCTGTTAAAAAAGAAAATCTGGCAATGGCGTAATGTATTAATTACTGCTCCGAGTGCCACAGCGATTGTTCTGTTGCTGCGTTTCAGTGGACTGCTACAGATGCTGGAATTAGCTGCATTTGACCAACTATTTATACGGCGTTTTTCAGAAAAACCAGACGAACGAATTGTAATTGTAGATATTGATGAGAAAGCTGTAACTAAGTTAGGCTACCCAATTGCAGATAAAAAACTAGCTCAAATTTTAGAGAATATAAAGCAGCACAAACCACGGGCAATTGGGCTTGATATTTACCGAGATATACCAGTCGGTGAAGGTTATGATTCTCTAGTCAAAATATTTGAATCTACACCAAACTTAGTAGGAGTACAGAAAGTAGTTGAAAGTGCAGATAGTTCTGCTGTCAATCCACCACCAGCATTAAAAAAACTCGATCGAGTAGGAGCAAATGACTTAGCGATTGATGGAGATGGTAAAATCCGTCGCAGCTTTTTCTATTTGTCAGATAAAAAAGGTAATAGTGTATTCAGCTTTTCATTTAAACTTGCCTATCTTTACCTTGAAGACATGAACATTAAAGTCGAACAGTTAGAGAATGATTCGATCAAAGTTGGTAAAATTATATTTAAACCTTTCGCTAGTAATGATGGTGGTTATGTTCGCGTATCAGACAAAGGTTTTCAGGTTCTAATAAATTACCGTGGAGATATAAAAAAGTTTCAGAGGGTATCTATATTAGATGTTTTAGAGAATCGAGTCGATCAAAAGCTAATAAACGGACGCATTGTACTTATAGGCTCAACAACATCAAGCCTCAAGGATATATTTTATACACCTTATAGCAGTACTCTTTTCAGAATTCCCAGACGCATGGCTGGAGTCACGATTCATGCTAATGCCATCAGTCAAATATTAAATGCCGAATTAGAAAATCGTCCGATAATTAAAACTGGGAATTGGCTATTTGGATTTGTGTGGATTCATATTTGGTCTTTATTAGGAGCTACATTAATATGGCTGCTCAGGTCGAGTAAGCTAAAGATAATAACTCCATTTAGTCTTTTTTTGGCTGTCTCTTGCCTAGTTAGTATTAGTTATCTTGCTTTTATTTACGGTTGGTGGATTCCCCTTGTACCGCCGCTGCTGGGATTAGTAGGTTCTGCGGTTGGTGTAACGGCTTTTTTAGCTCAAAATGCTAGTAGGATTCGTAAAACCTTTGGACGCTATCTCAACGATGAAGTAGTTGCTAATTTGCTCGAAAGTCCCGAAGGTTTAAAATTAGGTGGTCAGCGTCGGAATATAACAATTTTTACTTCTGATTTGCGAGGTTTCACTGCCACTTCGGAACGATTGCCCGCCGAAGAAGTAATCAAAATTATTAATCTATACCTGAGATATATGGCAGATGTAATAACCGAATATCAGGGAACCATTGATGAGTTTATGGGAGACGGTATTCTAGTACTTTTCGGCGCACCTACAGCCAGAGAAGACGATGCTACCAGAGCGATCGCTTGTGCTGTAGCGATGCAGCAAGCAATGGAACCAGTCAATCAGAAAATCAAAGAAATGGGATTACCTAAGTTAGAAATGGGTATCGGTATAAATACTGGGGAAGTCGTAGTAGGAAATATTGGTTCGGAGAAGCGGACTAAGTATGGAATTGTCGGCAAGCAAGTTAACTTAACTTATCGGATTGAATCCTATACAGTTGGGGGACAAATTTTTATTTCTGAATCAACTTTAAAACAAGCCGACCCAATTGTAAAAATTATCGGAGAGCGGGAAGTTAAACCAAAAGGAGTTCAGAACCCAATAACTATTTATGAAGTGGGTGGAATTGCTGGAGATTACAATCTTTATTTGAAGCAAGAAGAAGAAGTATTTTTAAGTTTATCACAACCGATCGTATTTGAATATGCAGTTTTAGATGGCAAAGATATTAGTAATACTCTTCAAGTCGCTAAATTAGTTCAGCTTTCAGAAAATGCCGCAGAAGTTTATATAGATTCCAAATCAGATGAAATTATTTCTATACCCCAGGCATTAACAAATATGAAAATGAATCTATTGATATCTATAAATGAAGCAGAAAAAAGTGGTGATATTTATGCCAAAGTATTAGAAAAACCAGCAGCCACAAAAAATAGTTTTTACATTCGTTTCACCAATAAACCACCCGAAGTGGAAGCATATTTTGATTTGATGTATAAGTCGATGAAAAAAGCTTGAGGCATGGGACATAGGGAATGGGAAATATACTTTGCTCTATTTAAGCGAAAGCGATAGCAGTGATTATCAACAATATCCGTTTAATTACTCATATTTGCTATTTTATTTAACTTACATTATCCTCAATAACTAAGAGAGTACACCCCAATAAGATTAAGATTTAAAAGTATTATTTAAGTAATAATTCGGTTTTATAATTACTTGCATTAGTATTATTTTATGATATTTACAAGGTTTGGAAACCTTACTTAAAGCTTATATTTAATTTTAAATAAGTAAGCAGATTAGACAACAATTAGAAAATAATAGTGTTATAAAAATAATAGGACTGAAACATTTATGGAAATCATAAACTATATATATGATTTTTGAGAGTCCTATTTAAAAAAGCTTTAAAAAGAAGGAAATTACAATGAAAAAAATTAAACTATCAATTTTAGTCGGCGTATCCATGCTGCTCTTAATGCCAAATGTAGCCAGCGCTCAAAATAATTCAGTAGGAGAATCTGTAAGTTCTCAATCTTCATGTTTGCCCTGTCTAGCAAGTACTTCGAAATCTAAATCATAGTAGCGAGTAACTATCTGACGCTGTTTTACTGATTTATAAATCTAGAATTTGCCAATCATCCCCAGGTAATTTTATACCTGTGGGATGATTTTTTTATGCTTAAAGCTTTATTCCCATATATTTCTCAGAAGCCTGCTTGACTCAGCCAGATGTTAGTTTCTCTCTACATCTGGGAACTCTATAAATATCACCTTGACAGGTGAATAGCCTAAATATTAGAGTTTTGAGAGAAAAATAAATGCGCCATCGCCTACTGTGGAGTTTTGCCCATCGCCACTATATATTATTAATTTTATCACTTACCCTTTCACTTTTACCAGTTTCAGTTGAGGCACAGTTGATACCGGATAATACTTTAGGTAAAGAAAATTCTATAGTTAATCCCGTTGATTCAATTCAAAGAATTGACGGTGGTGCGATTCGCGGCTCTAATTTATTTCATAGCTTTAAAGAATTCAATATTGGTAATGGTGAAAGCGTTTATTTTAGCAATCCAAGTGCAATTCAAAATATCCTAACTCGCGTTACAGGAAAAAATACCTCGCAAATTTTTGGGAAGTTGGAAGTATCGGGTAATGCCAACTTATTTTTAATTAATCCCAATGGAATTATTTTTGGTGAGAATGCCCAATTAGAGATTCGTGGTTCATTTGTTGGCTCAACAGCAGATAGTATTAAATTTGCTGATGGTGCGGAATTTAATGCAGTTAACCCCTCAGTTAATCCGATTCTGACTATTAATGTTCCTTTGGGTTTGCAATATGGAAGTAATCCCGGAAATATTCAGGTGCGAGGAACAGCAACATCAAAACTGGAAGTACCAGATAGTAAGTCTTTAGCTCTAATTGGCGGAAATATCAAACTTGATGGTGGGAAACTGGCTGCACCAGCAGGGGGAATCGGTTTATTGGCAGTCAAAAACGGTGAAGTATCTTTAGTCAATCGCGACGGACAAATAAAACTAGAAGTTGGGAAAAATATCGAGTACGGTGATATTGAACTTCTGAATGCAGCTAAAGTCGATGCGAGTGGAAACAATGGAGGTCGTATTCAGGTACGAGGTAGAAATATAACCCTCAAAAATAAGTCAACAATTATTACAGACACTAACGGAAATAGCTCTGGAGAAAAATTCAATATCGTAGCTACAGAGTTATTGAAAATAATAAGTGGAAGTGGCTTATTTGCGGATGTGGGAAAGGAAGCAACTGGAACTGGTGGTGATTTAACTATTAAAACAATTAATTTACAAGTAGACGATGGAGGCGAAATTACTGCTAAAACTTATGGCTTAGGTAATGGTGGCGATCTGACTATTAAAACAACTAACTTACGAGTAGACAATGGAGGTCAAATTGCTGCTGGAACTTTCGGAAAGGGAACTGCTGGCAATGTGGAGATTAAAGCTAATTCAATAGAATTGGTAGGTGTTAGTCAATCGGACGACAAACCTTTTAAAAGTGGCTTGTTTGCTAGCGCTCTCGAAGAAGACGGGCAAGGTGGGAATTTAAATGTAACAGCCAATCGGTTAATTATCCGCGACGGGGCAACTATCAATGCCGGTAATTTTTTGAGCTCCGATCCAGAAAATCTCCAGGGTCGAGCAGGTACGGGTGTACCAGGAAATATTATTATCAAATCTCCGTTTATTTTACTTAAAAATGAAGGAATAATTACAGCAAATTCAAATGGTGGTGACAAGGGAAATATCGATATTCAATCCCAAGACTTGCAGTTACGACAAGAGAGTGTGATTTCTACCAATGCTAAAAGCAGTGGAGATGGTGGAAATATTGACACCGATACAAATACTTTATTAGCATTAGAAAACAGCGATATCACCGCTAATTCTGAAGGTAGCTTTGGGGGTAGAGTAGTTATTAATGCTAAAGGTATTTTGGGTACTCAGTTTCAACAGCAACTTACCCCAAAAAGCGATATTACTGCAACTTCTTCTCTGGGTGCTTCTTTTAACGGTGTAGTAGACATTAACACTATCGCTGTAGATCCCACTTCGGGATTAGTAGAATTACCCCAAGCTCTTACTGATTCCAGCCAGAAAATTAAGGCTGGATGTGCTGCTTCTGCTGGAAATAACTTTATTGTTAGTGGAAGAGGTGGATTACCACAAAACCCCGACGACTTATTTAATGGAAACGCAACACAGACTGAATTATTTGATTTAGTACCAACACAAAAATTACTGTCTAATATTAATTCTAAAAATAATTCATTAAATGTGAATAATAATCATAATAAAATTATAGAAGCTACGGGATGGATAGTTGATGATAAAGGTGATGTAATATTAGTTGCAGAAATTCCTGAATCTACTCAAAAATATTCCGGAATTAATTCAGTCTCTTGTAAGGATTTTTCAGCAAGCCCCTTCAGAGGAAACGGTGTTACTTTCTCTCTACATTTGGGAACTCTATAAATATCACCTTAGAGTGAATTGGTTAGTAAAAGAGTTTTCGGGAACCGTTTCTTTATGTTTCATCGCTATAGTGTTTTATTCGGTTTATCACTTACATTATCACTTCCAGCAGCTTTTCCCGTAAATGCACAATTGACACCAGATAATACTCTGGGGAAAGAAAATTCTATAGTTAATCCCTCCAAATTACTGCAAAGAATTGATGGTGGTGCAATTCGCGGCTCTAATTTATTTCATAGTTTTAAAGAATTCAATATTGATAGCGGTAAAAGCGTTTATTTTAGCAATCCAACTGCAATCGAAAATATCCTGACTCGGGTAACTGGGAAAAATCCGTCGAATATTTTCGGGAAGTTGGGTGTTTTGGGTAATGCTAATTTGTTTTTACTCAATCCAAATGGAATTATTTTTGGTAAAGGTGCGAGTTTAGATATTTCCGGTTCATTTAGTGCAACCACTTCACCAAGTATTTTATTTGATAATGGTTTTGAATTTAGTGCAACTAATCCTCAAACGGTACCGCTATTAAAGGTAAATATAACTCCTGGTTTACAATATCCCCGCTCTCAACAAGGTGATATTACAAATAAAGGTAATTTAATTGTTGGAGAAGATTTAAATTTAATTGGGAAAAATATTTATTTAACGGGAGAATTGAACTCAGGTTCTGATTTGAATATTATTGCTACAGATTCTATAGAAATAAATAATACTAATTTAAAAGCAAATAATGAAGACTTTGAGAATGCAGGTTTTATAGACATTAGCAGTAATAAGTTAACGATTAGCGATAACTCTCAAATAATTGTTAGTAGTAAAGGAACTGGAGATGGAGGTTATATATTAATTACAGCTTCCGATGTTAATCTTAATAACCAATCAAAAATATCTGCGACTACGGAGAATGGTAGTAATGCTTATATTGAATTCAAAAATTTAAATTCGTTACAATTAAATAATTATTCTGAGATTTCAGCTTCTACAGTTGATGGAGAAGCCGGTTTTATCACAATTAATGCTTCAGATGAAATCAAAATTGCAGGTAACAGCAAACTTGAATCAGCAGCGACTGGTAATGGTGAAGCTGGTTTTCTAAATATTAAAACTAATAATTTGAGCCTTAGCGATAACTCTACAATGAATGCTAATAGTGGAGTTGGTCAAAAATTGGGCTATATATCAATTGAAGCTAATAAAATTCATCTTGATAATTATTCTGAGATTTCAGCTTCTACAGTTGATGGAGAAGCCGGTTTTATCACACTTAAAGCTTCAGATGAAATTGAAATTGAAGCTGATAGTAAAATTGCTTCGGGAGCAGTTGGTGTGGGAATAGCAGGGTTTTTAGAAATAATTACTGATAAGTTAACTATTAATGATAACTCCAAAGCAACTGTTAGTAGTAAAGGTAGTGGAGATGCAGGTTATGTAGAGATTGAAGCTAGTAATGTCAATATTAATAACCGAGCAAAAATATCTGCAACCACAGAAGCTGGGATTGGCGGTTATATTAGTTTAAATGGTTTAAATTCGTTAATTTTGAGCAATAATTCTGAGATTTCAGCTTCTACAGTTGATGGAGAAGCTGGTGATATCACGATGAATGCTTCAGATTCGGTCAAAATTGAAAGTAATAGTAGACTCGAATCAGCAGCAATTGGTAAAGGAGAAGCAGGATTTATAGACATAACTACCAATAAATTAAGTGTTAGCGATAATTCCCAAGCAAATGTTAGTAGTAAGGATAGCCAAAATCCAGGCTATATATTGATTAAAGCATTGGATGTAAACCTGACTAATCAAGCAGAAATATCTGCGACTACAGTATCTGGAATTAGTGGTGATATTACTTTAGAAGATTTAAATTCTTTGACCTTAAATAACAGTAAAATTTCAGCATCTACGGTGAATGGAATTGCAGGTAATTTAAATATTAGCGCCGCAGAGCTTATAGAATTAACAGGAAAAGGTGGTTTATCGGTACAATCAACTGAAGGTGGAATCGCAGGTTCGGTAACAGTTGAAACCAGTCGATTGGACATTAAAGATGAAGCTCGAATAACAGTTAGTAGTAAATTAGGGCAAGCTGGAAACTTAGATATTACAGCAGAAAATATATTTATAAATCAAGGTACATTAACAGCCGAAACCGGAATTGGAGACGGTTCGGAAGGTGCTAATATCATGCTTTATATCCAAGATTTGTTGCAGATGCGAAACAATAGTTTAATTTCTGCCGCAGCATTTGATACTGCTAATGGTGGTAATATTACTATAAATAATTCCCAAGGTTTTGTGATTGGATTACCGTTTGAGAATAGCGATATTATTGCGAATGCAGATAAAGGAAATGGTGGTGATATTGATATCACTACTCAAAATATCTTTGGCTTAGTATTTCGCGAGCAAAATACGTCTAAAAGTGATATTACGGCAAGTTCAAAATTTGGTTTAAACGGACAAGTAACGGTAGATCAACTTAACGTAAATCCTGCTTCTGGTTTGATAGAATTACCATCAACGTTAGTCGGAACAACTGGAATTAAGGCTGGATGTGCCGCTAGTGAAGGAAATAACTTTGTTGTTAG
>JBARZF010000600.1:0-18626 GCA_049649675.1 Rivularia sp. (in: cyanobacteria)
ACCACCTATTTGCAAATTGGGATTGATACGGTAAGCCACAGTAGCACCAACAGCTTGAGTATCAAAACCAGTAGTCGGTGCAAAAGGAGAAGTTAACTGAGCATCACCGACACCAGTTGCTAACAAAGCATCGGGAGAGCGGGAATAAAGATAATGCAAGCCAACATCAACATCGTCAACTGGTGTTACTGTCAATTGAGTACCTAGAGTTTGTCTGCCACCGAAAAGCCCACCAACGTTTTTATCTGTGGGGAAGCTAGGAAATTGAGCGCTGTAAACTCCTTGCAGACTCATACGGTTATTCATTTGCCAATCAAAACCGATACCACCCGTACCGCTACCAATTCCTAAAATTGGATTGCGTTGAGCAAAAGCAGAAATTGCTCCTTCCCCAGAACCTTCTAAAGGATTGATTCCGCGAAATGTACTGGTAGGATTAACACCAGCAGTACCAACTACAACTCCTAAATTGTCAGAGATAGGGAAGCGATAAGACAAATCATTGATAAATACATCGTTGTCTGTATCCGACTCAAAACTCAAACGTCCCATATTAGTAAACAAAGACGATGCAGAAGAACCCAAATTTCCTGCATACAAACCAGTTAACAGTAAATCTCTTCCCGTAAACGAAGTTGCTAACGTAATTTGCATACTGTTAGTTAAAGTCAGATTTGTTTCTGCTGTACGCTCGGGTACTCCATCTCTAGGAAATAAATCGACTTCGTTTGTATTAGTTCCTTGCAAACTAGTAGTAGCTTGTCCAAAAAACCGAGTTGTGGGGGAAAATTGATTTGCTTGTAATTCACCAGTTTTTTCTTCTAAAGAAATAATCCTTTCTTGTAACTGGTTCAATTCTGCTCGAAACTCGTTTTGCAAGCGTTGCAAAATAATTAAATCTTGTTCATCAACAATGTTCGCTCCCTTTCTAGCAATTAACTCGTTAATTTTTTGCAAACAAGCATCTATTCCAGTCGCAAATTGATAGCGATCGATCGCCCGATTACCTCGAAAAGTACCGTCTTGATATCCCAGAGCGCAATTATGACGATTTGTTAGAGATTGTAAAGCGTCGAAAGCCCAATCGGTAGGGCTAACATCATCAAGTTCTGATACCGACGTTACTTGTGACATCGGATTTTCTGACTCTAAGGATTTATTTCCGACAACAGCACTCGAATTCAAAAAAGTATCTTGATTTTGTAATTCTTTACCATCTGTATTAAATTCTGGCTCGAACTTTTGAGTTAATTTTGGGATATTTTCTTGCTTGTCTAATTTATTTTGAAGCAGTACAGGTTTATTCGGGAGCAAGATGCGAACACTACTTTGAGATACTTCCGAGTTTATTGAAGCTGAAGACGGTGAAATCTCTTCTTTTTTTATTTTGAATTGCTTTTCCTTAGTTTCCTGAGTCAGAGAAAAAGAATCTTTAAACTGAATCTTATTTCTACTGCTTTCAAGTATAATTTTATGTTTCAAATCTTCTTTCTTTAGTGTAATTACTGATTGAGGGAGCTGTAAAAAATCTGAAGGCTCACGCTCTTGTGATGAATTTCCAGAAGTTTGAGATTGCTTGCTTACGTCGCAACGAATATAGTTACATTCTTGTTTGGTAAGTTCTAAATTCTTATCGGACTCGACAAACTCAGGTGGCGCGATTTCAGTCGATGGAGCGACTTCGATTTCTCGATCCTGCCTTAATTCTTGCTGTGTATTTCCTAGTGGTTCTGGCAGTTCTTGCGGCAACTCAGGTACATCCGTTTGTCCCGTTGTTAACACGCTCGCCATCAGCAGACTGATATCACGCATTGTATCTCGCTTTACTAACACCAATATTTCCTTTCACAGAAACAATAGGTTAGCTTCAGGATTTTTTCTGGATATAAAGTGACAAAAAGTACAATATGAAGTGAATATACTGAAAATCATCGGGAGTTGTTGGAGTTAGGAGTTGAAGAGAGCGGAGGGAGCGGAGGAAGCTTCGGTACGCGGAGGGAGAAAGAATTTTTTTATTGCCTCCCCTGCCTCCTCCGCCTCCCCTGCCTCCCCTGCTCTCTTTCTCCCGATTCCCCCATGCCCCACGCCCCATGCCCCATGCCCCATCCCCAATCCCCAATCCTTATTCTTCCGTTTGAGTGCAATACTCATTGACTTCATTTGCTAAAGTATCAGATTGTTTCGCAGCATTTGATACTAGGTTGAGAGAAGTTTCAATATCTTTTTTAGCTTTTCGGACTTGTTCTCTACCGGCTGACGAAACTTTGGCTGTTTTGGATGAACCGAGGGCTTTGGCTGCGGAGTCTATATTTTTGCTGAAAGTTTGAAAATTTTTGGCATATTGATTTTTGAAGTCTTCCAGCTTTGGATCTTTGAAGCTTTGTCTTTCTATCTTTTTGCTAACATCTTCCAAATCCTTGGCTAACCCCAAACTTAATGTGACTTGGGAGCCTTTACTTTTTTCAATTAGAGAAGTTCCTTCGTTAACAACTTTAATAAGTCGCTGACACTGAGCTTGCTTGTTTTCGTTGCAGCCTGTAATTAGCAAAGCTATGGTTAGGTTCAGAGAAGCAATTACTTTATATTTATTACAATTAAACATTAATAGTCTACTTATAGCAGTACCGAAATCATAGTATCCGATGATTCCGTAATTTTGTTATCTGTTCCGGTAAGAAGGCTATTTCAATCAAATTTCCAGTGCTTGTGGCGTATTGCTCCGGTGGTTTCCATCGCGATCGCCGGACTTGCTACGATATCTACACCACAATAAATTATGAGAATTTTAACAATTACAACGATTTAATTATAGATAGGACTTAATAGATCCCCCCTTTTTTTTAGGAGGTTGGGGGGATCTAAATTGGTGAAATATTAGTTTTATCGTTCAAGTTGCGGCTCCTCCTAATATATTGATAATATTTGATAAAAACTATGTTGATAGGGGCATCTTTAATGATGCCTCTATGGCTCTATTAACTAAAATTAACGAAATTAAAAGTTAAGGTATTTTATTATTTATATTCACGGAGTTTTTCTACAATATAATCTTCAAGTTCTCGCTTATCCCTACTGCTAGCATTCCGCTGATATGTTCTTTTTGTTTCTTGAACAAATTTACGTTTAGCACTTTGAGACGCACTAGCTTTCATTCCCGATTTTTGCATTTCTTTTTGCAATTCGTCCCAGGTTTTCTCTGCCATTGCTTCCCCTACTTGCACTAATGCTAGTGGTAACAATCGCTGTGCTTCCTTACGAAAATCTTCGTCCGCATCAAGAGAAGCAAAATCAACATTCTTTAAGTCGATTTCAATGTGGTCAAATTTATTCATCCAATATTTCTCCGATTGTATAATATCTCTTGTTTCTATGGCTTGTTAAAGACTATCACCAACCTACTGGTAAACCCAACTTTTCTAAAGTTTCGCTATCTTTTAACAATGATTGAATGTCGCTATCTATGTGTATGCGACCTCCTGAAAGCACCAAAGCGCGTTCGGTAACTTTACTTAACCAATTTAGGTCGTGAGAAGCAACTAATATTACCTTAACTGGTAAGTTCAATAATACTTGGGCTAAATTACGCCGCCATGCGGGATCGAGTCCATTAGTCGGCTCATCCAAAATCAATATATCAGGGTTTAAAGCTAAAATCGCAGCTATTGCTGCAAGTCTTCTTTGTCCACCAGAAAGTTCGTGTGCGGAACGTTTGGCATGAGCTTCTAAGCCAAAGTCGATTAATAACTGTCGGGCTATATCCATTGCTTCTGGTACTGGTACGCCGTAGTTAAGAGGACCAAAAGTCACATCTTCTAAGATTGTGGGCATAAATAATTGGTCGTTGGCATCTTGAAAAGCAAATCCAATATAACGGCGTACTTCTGATAATGTTTTCGGTTCTAATTGAATATCGTTGATGAAGATTTTGCCTTCTGATGGTTGTTTTAAACCAATTAAATTCTCTAATAAAGTGCTTTTTCCCGAACCAGTTGGTCCCATTAAAGCAACTCTTTCTCCGGCATTTAATGTAAAAGAAATGTCATGCAATACTGGCTCTTGGTTGGAATATGAATAAGCAATATTTTGAACAGCAACAGTTGTGTTTTGCATCGTTTATTTTTAGCGTTGAAAGATAAGTGAACAAATATTGCATTATATTTTTATATATTGAAAGACGTTGCAATGCAACGTCTATAAAAAATAAATTTCGCCAAGGTTTAAACTATTATTTGAAGGTTAACTGGTAAGAAGCAACCGTCAAACTAAAAGCTAAAACACCCATCGCTACCAAAGCAAAACGCTCTTTCATTCTCAGCGTCGAATCAACGGGTAGCATTCCGTTGTAACCGCGAGCTATCATTGCAGCGTAAACTCGCTCGGCACGATCTAAACTGCGGAGATATAAAGCGCCAATCATCGAAGCATTAGCGTAACGAACCCATCCAGTTGTACCATTCAAACCGCGAAGTTTTGCACTTCGCTGCATTTGAGTTACTTCTGTGAGCAATATTTCTAAGTATTGTGCTGCTAATAATAATGTTTCCTTAAAAGCTGCCGGAAGAGGTAAACCTTTAAGGGCAATACCAAAACTGTGAGGTGGTAAAGTCAACAAAAAGCTATTCATCATCAGCAGACACACTAAAGAACGAACCAATAAAAAACTAGCTCGTTCCCAACCTAATGGTAAGGCTATAAATGATAGAAATATCAGTTCTAAACCCAATAAACCTGTGAGTTTGCGAACTGGTACGCGCAATGAAATAGCCCAACAAAGCGCAATGATTCCATAAGCACCCAGGTAATACCAGGCATTTAATTTCAGAAAAGCTGCCCCAATCACGACTATTAAAGACAGCTGCAATTTGAGAGTAAGAGGAAGTTTATGCATTATGCCGGTTTAACTACTTGTGCAATCCCCCACGCAACGCCGAAGCAAACTATGCTGCCAACAATTCCAGCGATGCTTGTACCGATACCCTCGTTTTCATTAAATGTATAGTCTGCGAAAGGTGTTGGTACCGAAATCCGTACTTGTTCCGCTAAGTCGATAAACCCCGTGTCTTCAGCTACTTTTTCCAAACCATCAGGCCAAGCCGAAGCAAACAAAGATAGCAATCCAGCAATCAGAAAAATGCTTACCACCGGAACAACCCAACTGCGAATTTGTTTTTCATCATTCCCCGGCAATAAATCCGGCCTTGCTTTAACTAAATAAGTCAACACTCCCCCGGTAATTAAACCTTCACCGATACCAATTAAAATATGTACTCCTGCCATCGCTGGTAAAACTACCCCAAAATTTGCAGTACCCGAAATTGCTAACTCTATGGCAGCAAAAATCGCCGCGACTGGTACACTTATAGCCGCCGCAATACCAGCAGCTAAAGGTAAACGGCTTTTTGAACCTCCAAACAGCCGATGCAAAGTTTGAGTTAAAAGCCAACCTACCCAAACTCCAACAAATCCTATGTTAAAAATATTTGCACCCAAGGCTGTAATCCCACCGTCAGCAAACAGCACTGCCTGAATAATTAATACAATTGCACTACATAAGGCACCCGCCCAAGGACTACCTAATACAATTGCTGCTAAAGTTCCCCCTAATAAATGACCGCTAGTTCCACCCGCTACAGGGAAATTAATCATTTGTGCGGCAAAAATAAAAGCGGTAGTTAAACCTAAAATCGGAGCGCGACGAACACCAAAGGCATCTTTTGAACGACCTAAAGCTATACCCAGTCCAGCCACACTCGCTATGGTAGTAGCCGCAGCTACAGGTACGGAAACAAACCCATCAGGAATATGCATAGTGAAGTGAACTATTACTTAGTACTAGAAATTACGCAAATAAGATACGCAGATTCTTAATATCAAACAGAATTTTCATCTCTAATACAATCCCCTACGGGGGCATTTTTTGTAGTAATTAGGTATGTTTTTATATCAATTTTATATTTGAAAATATACTTTTTTTGCAAATTGTTAATTAATTGGATTTTGTTAACAGCTGCTATAAGTAATTACTTTTTTGTTTGAAATTTGTTTGAAAATAGTTTAAGAACAAGAGTTACAAAGAGTGCAGGCAATAAAGAAGGCTACAAACCGGCGTTAATAAATACGTAAGAACCGGCTGCAACGCGAATACAAGTAATTTATGATAATTTATTAGATTTCTGACGTTTATTTAGACAATTTAGATATAGAGAAAAACTAAGCTTATTTATTCTCTATATTTTTATTTATTTAGTTGCAAAAATCAAAACATTATGGATAAGAAATACACGTTACTGAGAAGTTAATAAGTAAAAAATAATTCACATAAAGCACTTTACAGAATTTAGATAGCATTTCTAACTCCAGAATAAGAATTAAAAATAATAAACCAGGCTTTTAGGCACCTCAAATTATTACAGCCCAGACAGAAGCGATCGCAAAACTATTATTCGATCGGGTATTTGCTACTAATTGACAATAGCTCCTAATTATCCTATACTAATTTTCGGATAATACTTGAAAATAGTTATCAATTAAATAGCTTTAGTAATAGTAATACCATGCCCAATCGCTTTGTTTTCAACAAAGATCAAATTTGGAGTCGTCGTCAATTTCTGAAGCTGGGATTAGTGGGGGCAGGTGCATCGAGTGCGGGTTTACTATGGCTTTCACTTAATCAAAGAAGCAAATCGCAAATATTAATACCGCCAATAGATACCGATATACCTTCGGAGGAAAAAAATCCGATGAAGGTATTAAGAAATTTTGACTACGGCACAATTAAGCAAGAAAACGGTCGTAAAGTCCGAGAATTTCGCATAACTGCTACAAATGAGACAATAGATTTAAATAGCGCCGTTTCTTACAATGTTTGGACTTTTAACGGACGAGTACCCGGCCCTACACTTAGAGCAAAAGTTGGCGATCGCGTTCGGATTATTTTCCTTAACAGAGGTGGACATTCGCATTCAATGCATTTTCACGGTACGCATCCGGCTTCATCAGATGGAGTTCGTCCAGTAACGAATGGCAAGCAGACAGTTTACGAATTTAACGCAGAACCTTACGGAGTTCACCTTTACCACTGTCATATAGAACCAGTTACCCGTCACATTGCCAAAGGATTGTACGGAATGTTTATCGTAGATCCACCATCCCCTCGTCCAAGTGCAGATGAAATGGTATTGATTATGGCTGGATATGACACCAATGGCGACGATAAGAACGAATTTTATGCTTTCAACGGCATACCTGAATATTATTTAGACCATCCGATCAGAATTTATCAGAATCAGTTGGTAAGGCTGTATGTCCTGAATATGATCGAGTTTGATGCAGCGGCGACTTTTCATATCCATGCCAATTTCTTTAAGGTATATCCTACGGGAATGACTTTGCAACCTAGCTATGAAAGTGACGTAATTACGATGGGAACTGCGGAAAGACATATTTTGGAATTTTCATATAAATATCCTGGTAAATATATGTTCCATCCCCATCAAGATATAACTGCCGAACATGGCTGCATGGGCAACTTTGAAGTGATTGAGAGAAACACCTAATAAAAATATTGATAATTTATTAACTTTTTTCAATTAATCATCATAACTAGTTGATAATATCTAGCATTAAATGGATAATAACCAAAGTTAAAAAACGACACCGTGTCAAACAAACGCGAGTAAAAATACTTTACTTAATACCTTTGAAATATCTTTAGGAGACTTGAATGAAACCACTTCGTTACATATGTCTGGCTGCTGCGGCTTTTGCAGTAGTTACTTTGAGTTCTTGCATAGCTGACAATAGTCCAACAGCAGAAAATGCTCCTATAACCGCTCCCGTGGCTGAAACCCAGATTAGTGGTGAAGCAAAAGATGTGCAATATATGACCAAAATGGCATTAATGAAAGGACATCTGATGGTAGCTAAAGAATTGTTGGATAAAAACGAGCCGAAACAAGCAGAACCTCATATCGGACATCCGGTAGAAGAAATCTACGGCGATGTAGAAAGTCAACTCAAAGAAAGGAATGTCAAGGAATTTAAAAGCACTTTAGACAATTTGCACGATTTAGTTAAAGCCAAACCTAAAGATGTCAAAGTCGCAACTAGTTTTACATCATCAATGGAAGCTGTAGATGGAGCGATCGCAGCAGTACCAGAAGAACAACGTAACAAACCCGAATTTGTGCTGGCTGTAATTAATGGCGTACTAGATACAGCCAAGGAAGAATATGAAGCGGCGATCGCCAATGGTAAAATAGTCGAAGATATTGAATATCAAGATTCTCGTGGCTTTGTACTTTACGCTCAAGATTTGTATGCAGGAATTTCCGAGCCAATGAAAACAGCGCATCCAGAAGAAGACAAAGCTATTACAAGCAACATGAGCGAACTGGCTTCTTCTTGGCCGAGCGTGATTCCTCCATCCGCACCAGCGAAAACACCAGAAGAAGTAACCACATTGGTAAATACCATTGAGGAAAATGCTCAAAAAGTCATTAAAACTTAAAGCAGCATTACACAAAAATAGTAATTGAAATTGATTGCTCCGAGCAAGCAAATACTTAAGAAGAGTTTAAAATCAGTTAAAGTTGAGTAAAAGTTAGGAATAAAAACAGAACTCTTTTGCGGAGAAAATAGAAGTTAAAAATAATACTTTGAACTTGGAATTTTCACTGTTTTTTTTCTTAACTGTTAACTCAATAAATCGCTACTAACCAAACTCTTCACCCACTATAGTCTGATGCAAGAACTCGACAACAAAAAAACAATTGACCTGTTAAATGCCATCATGGAATTTGAACTAGCAGGAGTAGTGCGCTATACGCATTATTCTTTGATGGTGACAGGGCCATATCGCATTCCCATTGTAGATTTTTTCAAAGCGCAAGCCAGCGAATCATTACTCCATGCTCAACAAGTAGGAGAAATTGTTACAGGAATAGATGGTGGACATCCCAGCCTAAAAATTGCGCCGATGGAAGAAACCTACAAGCACAAAGTTAAAGATATCTTAGAAGAAAGCTTGTCACACGAACAAAAGGCTTTGGATCTGTATAAAAAGCTTTTACATACAGTTGAAGATGCCAGCATTTATTTAGAAGAATTCGCTCGTAATATGATTGGACAAGAAGAGATGCATAATCTTGAATTGAAGAAAATGTTACGCGATTTTAGTTAATTAAATGGGTAATGGGTAATGGGTAATAGGTAATAGGTAATGGGTAATTCCCAATTTGCGATGAGAAACTTGTTACTTTCAATTACCAATGCCCAATGCCCAATGCCCCATTCCCAACAACTAACAACTATCAACTATCAACTAACAATGAATCTTAGTGCAGCGCTACCTACTTTTTTAATAACTCTCAGAGAGGGAGTTGAAGCGGCTCTTGTAGTTGGTATAGTACTGGCAATGCTTGGGAAAGCTAATCAATCCAGGCTCAACTCTTGGGTATATGCTGGTGTCGGTGTTGGGATTATTGTAAGCGGGCTTATCGGTTTATTCTTCGCTTCGATAATTCAAGCAGCAGGGGTAATTAATCCTGAATACGCTCCGATAGTCAAACCTTTGATGGAAGCAGTATTCAGCGTTATTGCGATAGTAATGCTTAGTTGGATGCTTCTATGGATGACAAAGCAAGCTAAGTTTATGAAAGCTGAAGTTGAGGGAGCGGTGCAGGATGCCTTGAAAGCAGATTCTAACGCTGGTTGGGGGGTTTTTACTTTAGTTTTAATTGCTGTTGTACGGGAGGGTTTTGAAACTGTTTTATTTCTCGCTTCTAATTTTCAAGAAGGTTTAGTTCCTACAATTGGAGCAATTGCTGGAATCGCAACTGCAACGTTAATTGGTGCGCTGATATTTAAATGGGGGGTAAAAATAAATATCCGTCGGTTTTTCCAGGTAATGGGTATTTTCTTAGTTTTAATTGTTGCCGGATTAGTAGTTGGTGGGCTACGCAAATTTGACCAAGCTTTTGCGGCTCTTGCTCTTACAAATATATCGTCTAATCTTTGTTTTTATAATCAAAGTATGCTAGAAATTCACTCTTGTATATTAGGTCCAATGGTGTGGAATACATCAAATATATTACCAGATAAAAAGTTTCCCGGAGTAATTCTCAAAGTGTTATTTGGTTATAGAGAACATTTATATTTAGTTCAAGCAGTGGCATACCTATCGTTTTTGTTATCGGTGGGAGGTTTTTATTTGCGTAGTATTACTGCTCCAACTCCTCAGAATAAAAAGAAAATTCCAGTCGGTCAAAAATAGATATTTACACAAGCTCAAACAAACCGGGTTTCTTCTCTTGAGAACGCGGTTTTTTTGTATAGCTATTTGTAATAAATACCGTTTATGTTCCCCCCAACCCTGTTCCCCTCCTGAAAATATTCACATCGCACAAAAATTACAACTAAGCAATAATTAATAATTACAAAACTTTTTCTTAAACTTTTACTCAGAGAATTTTAGGAAATTTATATATGGCTTAATTCGCAATAATCTTACTTTTTTTGCATTTTGAAACCAGTATAATTATAAAAAGTAACAAAGAAGAAGTTGGCGACTTCGTTCAGTTCAAAAGACGGCGTTCCCTATTAATGTCATTACTTATTTCACGGATATTGTTAACTGTCGCAATATCAATGACCAGTAAGCTATAGTCCTATATGCCTATATAGCTTTATATATTTATTAATGCTATGTGTAAATAGTATTACTATTTATGCTGGCAATCATTACAAAAACAAAAGTATTTGAGATTGTATAGCTGTCTTCACAAACACTTAGCTAGCTAAAAAAGTCAAATAACTCAAAGCTTTGTGCAACTGTTGTCTAAATTTAACTGTTGCAAATTTCGGCTGCTCGCGCTTACCTGTATATCCTATCTAGAAAATAGTAAAACTATGACTCAAACGATGCAATTTAACCGCGATACAGCTATTAGTTACCTGCAACAAATTTTAGAATTTGAATTAGCAGGAGTCGTTCGCTATACAACCTATTCTTTAAGAGTAAACAACAGCGATAAAAATAAAATCGTTGATTTTCTCAGAGAGCAAGCAGAAGAATCTCTATTTCATTCTCAAAAAGTAGGTTCCGTTTTAGTAAGCATTAATGGAAATCCTCAAGCGCGTATTACACCTATTGCCGAGCTTGAAAGCTATTCGGTAAAAGATATATTAAATGCAAGTTTAGCCCATGAAAAACAAGCTTTAGGTCTTTATGAAAAATTGCTCGATTCGCTTAAAGGTAGTAACAGCGATATAGAAGTATTTATCAGCAATATGATTGAGGAAGAAGGGCATCACACCCAAGAATTAGCAGAAATGATTGATGATTTGAACAATGAACAGTTAGCAGTTAGCAGTTAACAGTTAGCAATTAGGAGTTAGGAGTTAGGAATTAAAATAATAAGCCTACATTTCAAATATTCCCAATTTCCAATTCCCTATCTTAAAATTATGCTCCTTCACATTAGATAATGTAGGGGAGCATAATTTTAGAATGTTTTTTATTTAACAATCAATGGTTGAAACTCACCGAAAAAAAAACTCAGTGCGTCGTTTAGTTAATCCTGATGGAAAGTTCAATGTTGTTCGTAAAGGGGTATCTAGGTTGGATTGGGGGGATTTGTATCATGGGTTGCTAACTCTTTCATGGATAAAGTTGTTTGCGGTGGTTGGTGCGGGTTATATAGTTACTAATGTTTTGTTTGCTTTGATGTATTTAGCAGCAGGAAACGGCATAGAAAATATGCGTGAAGGTGATTTCTCTGACGCATTTTTTTTTAGCGTTCAAACTATGGCTACCATCGGCTATGGTGCAATGTATCCTAAAACGCTTTTTGCTAATATTTTAGTTGCAATTGAAGCTTTGTTGGGACTTTTAGGAGTATCAGTAGGAAGTGGATTGGTATTTGCTCGGTTTTCTCTTCCTAAAGCGCGAGTTATGTTTAGTCGTGTAGCAGTAGTTGCTCCTCATAATGGCATATCTACTTTAATGTTTCGAGTTGCTAACGAACGTCAAAGCTGGATTTTGGAAGCTGAAGTTAATGTAAGTTTAGTAATCAGCGAAATAACAGAAGAAGGAGAAGCGATGCGTCGGTTTTATAAACTTCCATTATTTCGCAATCAATCATCACTTTTCGCTTTAACTTGGACGGTTATGCATCCGATACATGAGAGTAGCCCTCTTCACGGCATAACTTTAGAAGAAATGCTTGAGAAAGAGATGGAAATAATCATAACTATTACTGGAATCGATCAAACCGTTTCTGAAAATATTCACGCTCATCACTCATATATTCCGACAGAAATTCTCTGGAATCATAAATTTGCGGATATCTTATCTAAAACGCGAGATGGTAGACGCAGTGTTGACTATAGATGCTTTCATGATGCCCTACCGTTGGAGTGAGGGGAAGAGGAAGAGCAGGGGGAGCAGGAAGAGCAGGGGGAGCAGGGGGGAAGTTTTTTATCGATAATTTGATACCAGGAATATAATAATAATTTTTGAAAAAATACTAGTTTTATTTATCTAAGGAGATAGAACAATGGGCGTTGAATTACGTCTAAAGCAGCAATATAAAGCACTATATCTCTTTTTAGCGACAGATGTAACTTGTGTATCCAGCCTATATATTCACAGTGAATGAAATTAATTGGAGAATAGTTTTATGGGCTGGTTAAAAAGACTTTTTGGAATGGGTAAACCCAAAGATGCACAAGTAAATCCTACACCCCAACCGACACAAGCAGCACCATCGACATCTACAGCACAAGCTTCTAAGACTACTCAATCAATCGCCCCAGAGCGTGTGGGATTAAATGGTGAATATGACCAAAGTGGTTTAGCAAAGCGAGTTGCTTTAGCTTTCGATGAAGATTCCGAATTGGATGATATTGATACTCTTTGGGTTGCTCAGACTAGTTCTACAGTAGTTTTAAAAGGTACCGTTCCCAATCAAGATATTCTCAATAAAATGGTTTCTGTGGCTAATGGAGTGAATGGTGCAAAAAATGTTGATACAAATCAAGTTACTGTAGCCTAATTGATCGAAGCAATTTTAGGAAAGTAGGTTGGGTTAGACACGAAAACAAAATTTATTTGTAACGAAGATATTTATTAATCTTGTCCTAACCCAACATCGTAACTGTGGATAAACAGTATTATCAACCGCGATAAAAATTCAGTTTATAACTGCTTTTTGCTGAGTAACTAATTCTTCCGGAGCATCATCTGGTAAAGGTTTTCTCACGGATAAATAAGTCAAAGCACCAAATAAAGGTATTAGAGTTACTAACCAAAATAAAATCGGATTTTTCATATCTCGTTTTGCCATATCATCTCCCAAAAGTGCTGGAAAAAGCAGGCAAAGTAGACAAAAATCCAAACTCATTACGTGGATAAAACGGTCAGTTTGCCACTGTTGAACAAAATCACCCCAGTTTCCTCCCTGCAAACCATAAGATACCAAAACTATCGCTCCGATACTTAATGCGATACCAGTTATCCGCGAATCTAATAATTTTAGAAAAGCATTCTTTTTACCAACAAAATCTGGATTTGCTTCCCGCAAAGCTAAGTAAGGTAATAAAGCAAAAGCACCTATACCAAAAGAACAAGTTGCAAATATCCAAGCCGGTATTTTTTGTCCTTTGCCATCAATAAATACCATGCAACTGTATATTAAAGGAAAAACACCCATCAAGTTAAATAGCGAAACTATCAAAGGGTTGATTCCTTCCCATTGCCCAGTTGAAAGATTTTTAATTAATTCAAAAGTATCGGGTTGATTCGGAGGAGCAAAAACAAAAGCATATACAGAAAATCCAACCCAAACCGACCAAAATATAATTTTTCTCATTATCAACAGTATCTATAGCATCAAGTTGATAATAGCTAACTCATGGGGGGATGGGGAGACAAGGGGACAAGGAGAGAGTTAGGAGTTATGAGTTATGAGTTAGGTGTTAAAAATTATTAACTGCTCACTGTTAACTGATAACTGTTAACTGCTCACTGATAACTGTTCGCTGAGATACTCGGATGCTGCGGAAACTAGCGCGATCGCATTTTCGTAGTTAAGCCTTGTGGGGCCTAAAACTCCTACGCTTCCTACTGGTATCGAATCTCGATGATAGGTGGATGAGATTAAGGTACAAGTACGGATGGGTTCTAGGGTATTTTCCGAACCAATACGCACTGTCACGTGTGGTTTATCTAATTTTTCTAATTCTGTTTCGTCGAATATTAAACGCCATAATTGCTCTTGCTCTTCTTCAAGTAAATGAATTATGGTTTGTACTTGCTGAATTTGTGAAAATTCTGGCTGTCGCAAAACTTCCGACACACCACGCACCATAATTTGTGTATTTGTAGGAGAAAAGGTGCGACGAGTTAATTCGACAAGTGATGTTTTCAAATATTCGCCGTAGCGTTGAAATTCCATATCTAACTGACTCCAGTCAAGCAGGGCTAATTCCATTAAACTTTTGCCGCGTAATTGACTGTTTAAAAAATTGGAAACAATCTGTAATTCTCTGTCTATTAATTCTACATCGGGTTGATTCTCTTCTGATGCCGAGGGTAAGTCCATCAATGTTGAATGAGTTTCGTAACCATCAGTTACCACAATCAACATTATCTGCTCCGTCTCAATTTGCACTAATTGTAAATGTCGCAATACTGATGAATTGTTCTGCGGCATTGTGATTAAACTGACACAACCACTCAAACTAGCTAAAATTTGTGTCGCACCTTGCAATAGTGCTTCTAAACTCCAATCTTCGCATTTTAAACGTCCCTGTAGCGCTGCTTCTACCTCTTTTTCTAAACTTCGATTATGTGTAATTAACCGATCGACATAAATTCGATAACCAGAATCTGAAGGTACCCTTCCTGACGAGGTATGGGGTTGATAAAGCAGTCCAGATTTTTCCAAGACTCCCATTACGTTGCGAATTGTTGCCGAACTTACACCTAAGTCAAATTCTTCAACCAAAGCTTTAGAACCCACAGGTTCTGCTGTCGCTATATAATGACGTACTGTTGCCCAAAGAATATGTTGTTGTCGATTGGTTAGCTGGAATTGCATAGGGAATGGCTGTTTAAACACAGTTTTTATCTATTATTAAAAAAAACAAATTTTTGAAATGTTATTACCCGATATTTAATAACGACGGCATAGTGTACTGCAATACCTTTACACTTACAAATAGTTTTGTCCTGAGTGAGAGTACTATTTAATACCAAGCAAGCTGTTATTTAAATACATTGCAAAAACTCTTTATTCAGTATTTTCTCAGATTTATTTATGGAATAGGGTATGTATAGCTACGAATTACCTATTACTCATAAAATGATATTCCCAAGCTATCTCAGTATTAATACCTTTAACCTTTGACCTTTAACCTTTAACCTTTGACCTTTAACCTTCAACAACTAATACTGAGGAACTGAAGCGTCAACTAACATTGAATATGCATCAATACCTCCGGTAATATTTTTCACATTGGAAAAGCCCTGAGATGTTAACCACTGACACATTTGAGCGGAGCGAACACCGTGATGACATAGAACTAAAGTTTCCTTGTCAGGTTCCAAACGAGTTTGAATGTCGTTTCCCCACTCAGAAAACTGACTCAAAGGTAAATTCATAAAACCTTCGATGCTTGCCGTTTTGACTTCTTGTGGTTCGCGCACGTCTACAAGTTGAGTTGAAGACTCCGAAGAAGACAAACGTTTTGCGAGTTCCTCTACAGTGATTTGATTCATGGTTTAACCAAGGTTATTCCCCGTCATGAGGAATTTTAAAAAAAAATCTATATTTATTATGTTGACAGAAAATTCGCCTCTTAGCATCAGCAGTATTCAAAGGGTTTGCCAATTATCAAGGTAAATTGGCTACATATTGACAATTTATCTGAATATGAGTAAGTAATTGTTCCTAATCCCACTGAATTTTAGATTTTGAATTTTGGATTTTGGATTGTGAAAAGCGCAATATTTACTGTTGGTTTATATAACCGTTCCCTGTTCCCTATTCCCTACCCTAACGAAATGTTTAATTAATTTTGCATAAGTACTTATTTTGAATTGAAGATACCGATCGCCATTTTTTCAACAAGACGCTTTAATAATGATGGTGGTAAAAAACGCTGCAAAGGGGCTAGTGTGACAAATAAAAAATTATTATTTCGTTTTATTACAGCAAGTATTATGGTGCTGCTGTTAACAGGTATCGCTGGTTGTAATGGGTTATTTAACAAAAATCCTCTCAACTTAGCCAGCGATACGCAAAAACAACCGAGTGCTGCTGTATTTATTTCTAGGCAAGCACCTGTTATGGTGTCAATGCCAATATCTCCAAATCGCTTCGAGGTATTGAATGGTGGAGTTAAACTATCCAAGCTGAAAAAAAGTTTATTAGATAATACCGGGCTTGAATATAAAAAAGATGTTCAACCTTGGTTGGGTAATCAAATAACTTTAGCTGTTACGACTGACGATATTGATAAGGATTCTGCAAACGGAAGGCAACCTGGTTATCTAACGGTACTCACTACCAAAGATAAAGAGAAAAGCCGCGAGTTTATTGAAGTTTTATTTTCCAAACGGGTTTTAGCTGGAACTTCCTTGGTTGTGGAACAATATAAAGGAGTCAAATTGATTTCCGATATTGGGCAAACTACAGAGATCGAAAAACCTTTGGCTGCAACGGTTGTAGGCGATGATTTTGTATTGTTCGCTAACGATGCCAAAATTCTGCGAGAAGCAATAAATAACGTTCAAGCACCGGGTTTAAGTTTGATTAGCTCGGATAATTATCAACAAGCTATCAAAAAATTAGACAACAAAAATCAAGCGGTAACGTTTCTCAATCTTCCTGCTGTCGCAAAATGGCAAGGTTTAAATTTATCATCTCCAACTTATAGTACTCAACTGATTTCTTTAACTACTAAATCAAAGGGTTTGCTAGCAGAAACTAGTTTCGGAGCAAATTCACCAATACCATTAGCCTCGGAGAGCGAAAAAGTAAAAGCACTTTCATATATTCCCGCTACTTCCGGTTTGGTAATTTCAGGAAAAGATTTGAGTAATTTAGATCGCAGCAATTTAGCTTTACTTTGGCAGCAAACTGCCAAGGCGATATCTAGTGAATCGGGAGAAAATATAGCTTCCCAAATTACAAAACCTTTAACTAATCTGGAGAAACGTTGGGGAATTAATTTAAAAGAAGATATTTTTAGTTGGGTAAAAGGAGAATATGCCATAGCATTGCTACCCAACAGCGAAAATAGACGTGAGAATAAACTTGAAAATAAATCAACTGAATGGATTTTTGTCACGGAGAAATCTTCAACAACAGAATCCGATATTTCACATTTGGATGAAATAGCTTCTAAAAATGGACTGACAGTTAGTCCAATTAATTTAAACGAGCAAACAATCTCTGCTTGGACGAAATTAACAACTACAGGTAATAAAGCATCTGACTTGAAAATTCAGGCAAAGGTATTAGGAACTCATACAAGTAAAGACAACTACGAAATTTTTACTTCTTCTATTGAGACGATGGATAAAGCTATTAATTACAAAGAAAATTTCTTTAATGATAATCGAAATTTCCAAGATAGTATTGCAGCCATTCCTCAATCAAACCAAGGATATGTATATATAGATTGGGAAAAAAGCCAAGATTTTATAGAAAGTCAATTACCCATACTCAAGCTTGTAGAAATCATTGGTAAACCTTTTCTCGACAAACTTCAGTCATTTACTATTAGCAGTTACGACAGCAACAGCGAATTGCTCAAAGCTGGTGTTTTCTTTTTATTAAGGAAGTAGAAAACAGTTATCAGTTATCAGTGAACAGTTACCAACCTAATTTTATATTTCACCTACGTAAGCCCCCCAATATAGCGGGGGGTTGGGGGGATCTAAGGTGAAAGCTCCTAATTCCTAACTTCTAATTCCTAACTCAATACTCTTAATTCCCTACCTCTCATGCCTAATGTTTTATAAAGATGTTATGAATTTTTCATAAAAATTTAATAAGGCATTAATATTTTGTCATTTAACTAATATTAAAGTGCTAATAAGTTGCAAGTTTCGGCTTTATGTCAAAAGTTAGAAGTGAAAAAATTTAAGTTCATTCTTTAGACCTTTGATTTTTGATTCGCAATTTGTTCTAATAAGTGTACGGATACAAAGCTGTCACAAACAAAGCTATTCCAAAATTAGCTAACGTTAGGTTGTATATAAAAGAACTAATAAAATTAATTTAGATATTTCGGGAAGTGTATGTATGAAATCGTGTCGCTCCCAAATTGCATTATCTCTAAGCTGCCTTGCAGGTTTATTTACTGTTATTATTTCTAATCCCGTAACAGCAAATAACTCAATATTCGGAAAAATTAGCTTATCTCCAAACTCGGAAGCTGTCAAAAAAACAGTGACGGGTTATACAGGTGGTTCTTATTCTTTATCCGCAGTCAGTAAACGCGATCGCAATAGAAATTTGTGCATTGGTTTTGCAGATCCCAAACCAGATCATATTCTAGTTTTAGAGAAAGATTTTCCAAAATTAAATATCAAAGTCAATAGCGGTGGCTATGAC
>JBARZF010000601.1:0-1909 GCA_049649675.1 Rivularia sp. (in: cyanobacteria)
TCACCACCCACCGTTGAGTTGCAAAATCATCCGAGTCGTGGGTAATACAAGCGATTAGTTTGTCGCCAGCGTAGATTTCGTGGTCGTAAAAACTAATTTCTATCAATGTAAACTTAAACTCTTCTACTGAAGAGGCTTGTGCTTTTTGTATGGCGTGATTCTTTAGTTGTACTTTCGATTTTTGTACAACAACGTCTCGTTCAACTACTTGCTGTGTATAGGCTATGTGCGCCATAATATAACTTCCTTGAATAAAAGGTAAAAGGCGATCGCAAAAGTTTCCAGGCTGGAGCGGTCGTCTTTTGTTTTCTTCGCAAAGCTTTTTTACGTGTGTATTACTATAAGTAGCACTACTGTCAATGGTATGCAAGAGGCTAAAAGTATTTTTTCTATTACGATTAGTAATGCTACTCTCGGTAAACATTTGTGTTACTTATAGTTACACATACTAGAGATAGCCAACCATAAGTAGTGCTACTTTAAGGAGTATGAGTTAGGAAATGCCTGTGCTTGTAAAATTGAAAAATACTAGAGAAGCTAAAGGTTTGTCCCAAAACGAGCTAGCAAGAAGAACTGGTTATAGTCTGCAGAATATTCAAAAAATTGAGCAAGGTAGGGCAGCTTCCATCACATTTGATGCTCTAGGCAGATTTTGCAAAGTTCTAGAATGCCAACCTGGAGACCTCTTAGAATGGAAACCAGATAATTTTGATGACAAAACTAGTGGAATATCAAATGCTGAAACCGAAGAGGTTGTATTAGAAGAAACAAAAATAGAGAACAATTCATCGAAACGCACGAAACATCAAGCACGTATGATTGTCATTGATGCCAATAAAGGTGTGGCGTAAGAGATTGCTAAAGGGCGAAGTAGAGACAATTAGCAGATGCCAAAAGGATTTTCCTGCTGCTGTTGTTTCTACCACAGTAGAAAGCTTTTAATTGGAAATTTGAAAGAACAAGTGCCATGAAGTAGGAGCAAATTAGTTTTAATCATACTAATTCTCTAAAATTTTAGTTTCATGTTTTAGTAACAAGAAAAAAATACTCAGTACTCCATCAAGGTAACTTTACCCGGTTTATTGGATCAAAATTCCTTTCTTCCCACTGCTTCGTGCCCATTACCCGTACTGTAATACAGCAGAAAATTTAAATTGTCGCTATTAGACAGCAACTAAAGAGCCAGAAGAATTAGTATTTAATATACTTACTCAAGCGTTTCAATGATTCTATAAATAATAGGTTTGAGAGTAAGAATTAATTTCAATTACGGCATAAACTCATTTGCCACAATATTGTCATGTGCCAATAGTTGGAGGAGATATGGATGCAATAACGTTTCATGTAAAAGATGAGTTAGGGTTTTGCACGCGCTCGCACGATGGGGTAAGCGGAATGACTGTGACCACCCTTGCAGATTTTTGTGGTACAAGACAACACGCAATAACCCAATTGCTTAATCGTATTCGAGATTCTAGCCCCATCACGAATGAACTGCCAGAATCTCTTAAAAGCTTTGCTGGAGAAGAATGGAGGCTCATCACGAACGATGAAAAAAATAGCTTGTTCGTACTTGACGAACTTTGTCATGCAATTCTTGAATATTACGCCATAGACGCAAGAAAGTATAAAGGAAAGCAAACTGCACTCAATAATTATCGAATGGTTGCTAGAGCCGGATTAAGGGTATTTATTTGGTCGCAAACAGGTTATTCTCCTCAAACTCTTAGCAGCGAACAAATGGCGCTACTCGAAGCTATTCCCCAGATGCAAGAATCAATAGCTCAATTAAGCTCCGCTAACGCTAAACTCCAATCCCAAATACAAAATTTGCTCCCAGCTTCAAAAGCAACCTACATTCCACCAGGATGGGATGCCAAATTATGGGAGGAATTACCACCACAAGACA
>JBARZF010000602.1:0-5090 GCA_049649675.1 Rivularia sp. (in: cyanobacteria)
GTAGCAAGTACAATTGCTGCTCAGACGGGGGCAATAGTTACAATTGTCAACGTGATTAACTTGCCGCCGATAGAGTATATCCTTTATGAAAGGCGAACCTTAAACCCGATGAAAGATATTGCCAGCGATTTACTCGAACAACAAGCTGTAATTGGTCGCAGTTTGGGCGCTGATGTCAAAACCCGCATTCTCAAAGGAACCAGTGCAGAAATGGAAATTCTCGAATTTGCACAAAATCAAAACTTTGACCTAATTATTCTTGGTAGCAATATCCGCATGGTAACTGGGCGGGTTTTCTTTGGGCATCGAGTTGATGCAATTCTGAAAAAAGCCCATTGTCCGGTAGCCGTGATTACTGCACCTTAATAATTATCGTAGAGACGTAGCAATACGTTTCGTCTCTACCAAAATTTCGGTCAAATTAATTCGTAAAATTTAAGCACTCAGCAGAAAGAGCCGCAATATCATATTTAAATGGTGAGCAACGCCTTATGGCATCAAAGGTTTAAGCACTGCTCTTCTTTGAAATGCACTGCGAAAATATTTCTGTGAGCAACGCCTTATGGCATCAAAGGTTTAAGCACGAATAATCTGCACCTACTAATTCTTCAATATCTTGTGAGCAACGCCTTATGGCATCAAAGGTTTAAGCACATTCATGACCTGTAATAGCATTGCGGTAAGGATTCTGTGAGCAACGCCTTATGGCATCAAAGGTTTAAGCACAAAACTCAATCAATCTTTAATTGATGAAGAAATAATTGTGAGCAACGCCTTATGGCATCAAAGGTTTAAGCACTCGTTTGTAAACAATGAGTTTGTATTGCATTTAATGTGAGCAACGCCTTATGGCATCAAAGGTTTAAGCACATAATTTGTTCAAGTTGCTGATGAACGGTACAAGTGTGAGCAACGCCTTATGGCATCAAAGGTTTAAGCACGAATTAGAAATAGTAATAGTCGTAGTATATTTACGTGAGCAACGCCTTATGGCATCAAAGGTTTAAGCACTGCAAAGGGAATTAGTACGCATTCTACCCGTCGCAGTTTGTGAGCAACGCCTTATGGCATCAAAGGTTTAAGCACAGTATTATTAGTTCTAAATATATTTATTAAGTCTCCGCGTGAGCAACGCCTTATGGCATCAAAGGTTTAAGCACGAACAAGCTACGTAAGCACGGCAACTGACAATTCTGTGAGCAACGCCTTATGGCATCAAAGGTTTAAGCACTTGTGGGGTAAGCAAGGCGATCGCGCTTAAAACAGTGAGCAACGCCTTATGGCATCAAAGGTTTAAGCACCAAATGCGAACGCTCACGGTGCAGAAGTATGGGTAGTGAGCAACGCCTTATGGCATCAAAGGTTTAAGCACTGAGTTGAGTTGAGTTGAGTCGAGACGAGTTGAGTTGTGAGCAACGCCTTATGGCATCAAAGGTTTAAGCACACAAACTTGAAAACTTAAATCTTACTACCCAGACAAGTGAGCAACGCCTTATGGCATCAAAGGTTTAAGCACTTAATAATGGCGTGTGGTGTTAAGTTAATAATGTTGTGAGCAACGCCTTATGGCATCAAAGGTTTAAGCACAAATTACACCTGGTTTATCTTTCATTAAAGCACCATGTGAGCAACGCCTTATGGCATCAAAGGTTTAAGCACCTCAACCTTAAATCATATCCATAACTGCTTAATCGTGAGCAACGCCTTATGGCATCAAAGGTTTAAGCACAGCGATCGCCAAAAGCTTTAAACAGCAATTGCTTCAATCTAATTTTACAGGCACCTCGAAAAAAAACCAATCAAAAATTAAAACGGTTTAATTCTTGTTCAATTTAAGCTTGTCTGTATTCGCCCAAATGCTTAGTGCAAGACGGTTTTAAAATTATGCAAGCATTTGCACACCTTAAAAAATAGCTACAACATCCCACAAGTAAAGCTTCTAGGGGTTTTTATCGCTATCCGAACTTCAACAAACACAGATGCTTGTATTTTTCAAACAATCAAAAAAGGTTTGTTTGTATTCTCCCACGTACCCGGTCGATTGTATTTGGGAATATCCTGCAAACAGCGATCGCTCAATCGCACGAACAAAATACTGTCTTCTTGTGCCAGGATTTTCTCTAATTCCCAACGCAGTTTTTCTCTTGTACGCTGACTCAAAACGCAGCGAAAAATAGAATATTGCACCCTTTGTCCATACCCTTGTAACAATTTGTAAGCTTTGCGCCAGCGCTTTTGACAGCGAATGTCATAACAAATGATGTAACAATTTTTGATTTCACTCATGAAAGCACCTCACCGTACAATCAATTGAGCAAATAAACCACCTTCACCCATCCATTCTTTTTCTAACAGCCGCACTTCTAATTCCATTAAGCGACGATAGGTAAGCGAATAACCCGTTGCTGGGTGCTTCCATTTTTCCTGCTTGCGATTTTCATAAAGTTCTACAAACTTACGTTTACCTGATTCGCTTAACCAAAACTGTTTCCCACGAATATCAAAGTCTGCTTTTACATCCCACTGATTGCGATTGATAGAAGCCATGACAATCATATCCACCAAAGGAACTCGAAAAATCTCCATTAAATCCAAAGCTAAGGGTGCAGCTTGGGAGCGGGGTTGATGGTAAAAACCGAAAGCAGGTTCCAATCCAACCGTCAAAATGGCGTTCATCACATCTTTAATCAGCAGCGAGTAACCAAAGCCCAGCATTGCATTGAATCTATCTTTGGGAGGGCGGCGATTTCTGCTGTCAAACTTCATTTCCTGCGGTGCGTCAGGTGAAATCAAGTCGGGTAAAACATCAAAATAAAGTGCTGCCAAATTCCCTTCGTAACCTAATAACGATTCGCGAGACTTTGCTTGAGGAACCAGTTTTAATACGGCTTTCATTTGATCGATCGCTTTTGCTAATCTTTCGCTAGCTTTGGCTTTACCTTTCTTGCCACGCATCAAAAATTTACGCTGCCCTTGAGCGCGACAACTCACTAACTTACGCGCAAATTCTAAACAGGTATCGGAATTAGAAAGGGCGGTGTATTGACGAATACGGCGCTGAATACTGCCATTTCTGGTATCGAAACTACCTAGATAACGCCCTCCTCCGGAAATGAAATGCACGCCGATACCTTGCTGGCTACAAAAGTGTAGTGCTTGGGTGGAGATTTGAGAAAAGCTATGTAATACCAATTGTCCTATCTGACGAGCAGGTATAATTTCTACTGGTTGGTTGCGGCGAGTTATTTTGATTTGTTCTCCGGTTCTTCCTAGCTTCGTTCCCGGTTCCAAAACGTGAATTACTTGCCTATCATCGTCTTCAGGAAACAAGCGGATTGGTTGCCATTCGCGGTCATGGGCGAGTCGGGCTTCTTCTGGTAAACATACGGGAGCCAGAGAGCAACGGGAACACAAGCGTTCGTTGTCGGTAACTGGCGGGCGATGAGTAGATTTTCTGAGATTTCTGGCTGTTTCTATGGCTTCGGTTACACTGGCGCGTCCGGCATCATCTAAGGGTATGTGAATTAGTACGTTGTCGGCATGGTAACGGATACGACCTTCTTTTATGGGAATACCGAGGGCTGATTCGAGCAGACAAGCATAAGCTAAAATTTGTAATTTATCGCTTTCCCAAGCTTGGGGTTGTTTGTTTTCGTCGCGGTAGCACCTTCCACGTTTATGTTCGTAGGGAATGGTTTCGCCGTCGCGGGTTCGCAATGCATCAACTCGTCCCCGGATACCTAATTCTTCGCTGGTGAGAAATAGTTCTTCCCAGTCTTCGTCTTCTTGTTTTTCTAATTCAGCGTGCAATCTTCTTCCAGCGAATACTGCCGCGTCTTGGGTGTAAAGTTCTTCGACTTCTTCGAGGTAGAAAAGACGGGGACAGTAAGCCAGGGCATGAAGGGCGCTGATGCGGATGGTGGGGGTTTTGGTATCAAGAGTTTGCATATTTATCTTCATCGATGTCTGTAAGGTTTGCAGATTACGCCTAGCAGCATCACAGGTAAAAATTGCGGGCAAACTCCCAGATAGAGTCGAAGGTTTATTTAACTAAGAAATCGAATCGAATATATCAAGCTGCTGCGAAGTGAGCAACTCCTACGGAGTCAAAGATTAATTTCACAATTATCACAGAAACAGCATTCTACAAGCATTGGTGAGCAACTCCGATGGAGTCAAAGATTAATTTCACAACCCCATGAGCATCACCGTTAAAAGCGTTGAAATGGTGAGCAACTCCTACGGAGTCAAAGACTAATTTCACCTCAAATCACAAACAAGACTAAAAACTAACTACCAAGTGAGCAACTCCTACGGAGTCAAAGACTAATTTCACAAGATAGTAGGTTGATCAAAGATAATTGGGGTACAGTGAGCAACTCCTACGGAGTCAAAGACTAATTTCACTCCAGTTTGTGAACCTGTGGAGGAAGATTATCAATAGTGAGCAACTCCTACGGAGTCAAAGACTAATTTCACAAGGTGATGAATTTGTTACAAATTTAAGTAATAAGTGAGCAACTCCTACGGAGTCAAAGACTAATTTCACCTTATAGATACACCGATCTATAGATGTATCGATGTGTGAGCAACTCCTACGGAGTCAAAGACTAATTTCACTTTTATCTGAAAAACAAGATAAAAGAATTTCAGAAGTGAGCAACTCCTACGGAGTCAAAGACTAATTTCACTTATGCAGTGGTTATAAACTAAGTCAGTATATGTTTGTGAGCAACTCCTACGGAGTCAAAGACTAATTTCACAATTGCGCTGCTTCGGCAATGCAATTCTTGAAAGCGTGAGCAACTCCTACGGAGTCAAAGACTAATTTCACCACAATACGATCCGAGTTGGGACAAAGCACCTGAAAGTGAGCAACTCCTACGGAGTCAAAGACTAATTTCACTGGCATTCATTGCAGCAAGAGAAGCTAAATCCAACCGTGAGCAACTCCTACGGAGTCAAAGACTAATTTCACGTTTTTTCTACCGCATCAAAACGACGATCTAATTGTGAGCAACTCCTACGGAGTCAAAGACTACTTTCACGTTCCAGGTGTATAAACGCTAAACCGTAACCGTAGCGTGAGC
>JBARZF010000603.1:0-13113 GCA_049649675.1 Rivularia sp. (in: cyanobacteria)
TAACTTAAAACGAAAATAACTGTGGTTTCTACTTAAATCGAAAACCTTAAAACTTGTAATTCAGTATATCTACTTATTCTCATATCCTATGGTGTATTTACATAATGTCAGAAAAGAAGCTCGAAAAGTTACGATTTTTCTCTCTAATTAAGCACATCTACTGACGGTATTTTCTGAGATTGACAAACCAGTTAATAACCGTAATTCCAATTAACCAGATTTAACAGGGTGATAAAAATGCAGAGTAATTCAAACGGAACTCCGAGCATGAATAGTGGTTTTAATACTTCTCCTCAGAGAATGCCCACCTTAGATATGAACTCGCCATCCGCACCTCGCCAAATGCCCAGCAGCGATATGGATGCATCTGAGTCTTACGGACATATGCAGAAAGTTTTGGTAGAGATGCGCGTACCCAACAATCAAGGTGTATTGGCTGCATCTAGAACTGCTGCACAAATAAATGTAGGTAGTTTCAGATTTGATGCCAGCTACGAACCGATAACTGTTAACCCTAGTAGTGAGCAAGTATCAAGTTTACGAGCTAATAACGAAGAAACAGTTATCGTGCGGGGATCGATCGAAGAAAGCGATATTCAAGAATTAGAATCACAATCTAATGTAGTCAAAGTTTATAAAGACACTCCTATTGCACCTTTCGACATTGCCTTATTAGAAAAAGAAAAAGATTTAGTCGCACCTATGGAGGGGGCGCAAGATTGCCCTATCGGTACCTGCGACTGCTCCCCAACCACAGCCAAGGGAACTATGGCTGATGTCGCTAAGTATTTTGGTGCAGATCAAATTTGGTCGGCAGGTTTTAAAGGAGAAGGTATTGTTGTTGGCGTTGTCGATGGTGGAATAACTGCTGAAGGTCGCGATTGTGGCCCATCAGAAACCATTCGTCGCGTCAAAAATGTTATCGGTGGCCCCGCATCCGATTGGGGAACTACCGCCAAGGAATGGGGCGAACACGGTAATATGTCGGCTACCGATGTATTGGGAATGGCACCCGCAGCAAAACTCTACGATTGTCGGATTGCTGGTGGTGATGCAGTTTCCAATGCTTTAAAAGTATTTGATTGGGCAATTAAACAGTATCAAACCGATGGTACCCCCCAAATTCTCACCAACAGTTGGGGAATTTATCAAGAAAGCTGGGATGAATTTTACGCAAATAATCCCGAACATCCCTTCACCCGTAAAGTTGTTGAAGCGATCGAACAAGGGATTTTAGTATTATTTGCAGCAGGTAACTGTGGAGGAAGTTGTCCGAGCCAAAGATGCGGAACTGATTTTGGTTCTGGTAAGAGCATCTGGGGTGCAAACGGACATCCTTTAGTAATGACTGTTGGTGCAGTTAATAAAGAAGAGCAGTTTATTGGTTATAGCAGCCAGGGGCCAGCATCTTTAGATCCCAACAAACCAGATTTTTGCTCGGTAAGTCATTTTAAAGGCTACTTTGCCAGCGATAACGGTACTTCTGCGGCTTGTCCGATTGCTGCTGGTGTAGTAGCGTTGCTCAAACAGGCTAAATCTGACTTGAACCAGCAAGAAGCCAAAGATTTACTCAAAAATACTGCGAAAAACATCGGCGAACCCGGATTTGACCATCATTCCGGTGCTGGAATTATCCAAGCAAAAGCAGCATTCGACCAACTTTTACCACAACAGCCAAAATGGCATGAATGGGAAAGTTGGGGAGGCAACAGTTTTTATGCACCTGCGGTGGTTTCATCTGGAGAAAATCATCTTGATGCCTTTATCGTTGGTGGTGACAGCGCTATCTATCGTAAATCTTGGCACGAAGACAAAAATCCCGGCGAGTGGGAGAAGGTAGAAGGTTTTAGTTTGGGTAGTCCTGCGGTATTGGGGCGTGACCAAGACAACATTGATTTATTTATTATTTCCCAAGAAAGAACATTACAGCGTAAATGTTGGGACGGTAAATCTTGGGGTGAGTGGGAAGATAATGGAGGTCTATGCAAGCACGGTGTTGCTGCCGCTGCTTGGGGTAGCCGATTAGACTTATTTAGCGTTGCTGCCGACAATGCCGTTTGGCACAAATTCTGGGATGGAAGTTGTTGGAGTGAATGGCTTTCTTTGGGCGGTATAAGTTTAGGTGCCCCCGCAGCAGTTTCTACCACCGAGAATTCAATTGACGTATTCATTCGAGGTTGCGATCGCGCTATATATCGTAAGACTTGGAATGGCACATCCTGGAGCAGTAACTGGGAAAGCTTAGGTGGAGAATGGGCATACTCCCCCGCAGTCACTTCCAGAGATGGCGATCGCCTCGATGTATTTGCAGTCGGTACCGATAATGCCGTATACCGCAAAGTATGCGATCGATCCATTTGGAGCGAATGGGAAAACCTCGGTGGAGCATCACTTTCCGCACCCGCAGCCGTATCATCGGGACAAAGCCGCATCGATATATTTGCCGTCGGTGCTGATAGTGCTTTGTATCACAAGTGGTTGAGTTAAGCATTTGGGATTAGGAGATGGGGAGATGAGGAGAGGGGGAAGAGGGGGAAGAGGGGGTAGAAATAAAATTCCTAGCTACTAACTACTAACTCCTAACTCCCAACTCCTAACTCCCAATCCCCCATCACGATTCTCAATCCAAAATCCAAAATCCAAAATCCAAAATCCTTTTGGTGCTAGTGTAAAATGTCGTAGCTCAACTTGACGGCAATGACTTTCACTATCGCAATTTCTAGTAGCTCTATTAACAGCTTGGATTTGTCACCTGTGGCAACGGCAATCGATCAAATCCTTGCAGAAGATAATATCGCATCGAACGAACAGCAGTTATGTTTGGATATTCAATACGAATTAGAAGCGGGAGATCCACGGGAAATTTCAGAAATTCCAGAAGTACGATTGTGGTTTATTCGTTTAGATGCAAAATATCCGTGGCTGCCATTTCTACTGGATTGGCAATCTGGGGAGTTTGTCCGTTATGCTGCAATGTTAGTTCCACATCAGTTTAGTTCTAAAGAAGGTATTCAGTATAATCCCGAAGCTTTAGAAATTTTTCTGATGCAAAAAACCTTTCTTCTCAAAGATTGGCTGGAAAAACACAACATTCCCAGTCAATCTCGAATCAAGTCAATGGCGAAATTGCTGGGTTATGACTTGGATGATGAGCTATTTGCAATGCTGTAAATAAAGGGAGTAGGGAGTAGGCAACAGGGAATAGTGAGAATAATTTTTAATTAATAGTTCTTTATCGGTAAGCAAAGCTGAAATATCGGGAAAAAACGCTGTAATTCTTGCTGTACAAAAATTATTTCTCTAAAAAACTAACAACATAACTAATATCGTCTTTTTCCTCTACTCCCTACTCCCTACTCCCTACTTCCTACTCCCTCTTATACTGCTATAATCTAATTAATAAAAAACCCGGTATTGTTCAACAATACTGGGTTTTTATCCATCTTTAATTTTTATAATTCGTATTTAAAATACTATATTAATCTTGGTGAATGCGCGAGATCAAACTTAATGCCGTATTAAAAGCATACTCAACGGCTTTTGATTTGGTAGGTAAAGCTGATTGCCATATACGATAGTCGTTATATTCAATAATCAACTTAGCCATCTCATCGATACTATTTCTATTTAAAATATCGTATTGGGCTGATTCAAAGTCTTCTATATTGCCGCCATTTTCGATAATTTCTTCACCAGCTTTGATAAATTCATTTAAAATTGTCTGCGCGTAATGCTTCCCCGCACATAAGGCAAATACAGATGTAGACTTAAATGCTTTGTATTCTTCAAACAGAACATCTGCTATTTTTTGTCCTACTAATTTATTCCAACTTAATGGCAGTTCAATATCTAAACAATCACTGTCGCTATATCTGTATTGTAAATATTCATAAATATCTGAAGCCGATATCTCTATTTTTTTACCAGCAAACAGTTCTTTTAAAGTTTGAATGCTTGTATTAAATTCGGAGTCAGTAAATACATTTTCTGCACCTTCGGGACAGTCATATGACATATAAGTCCAAATCCCAGGGCTTGCTGTATCGGTACTTACAGCTTGATAAAATGTAATAGTTCCCTCTTCTTCACTTTCATAATATGCGCTTTCTGTATCTCTAAATTGCCATAATGGTATGTTCCGAGAATCAAACATAATTTTTTTATAAATACCAGTGAGATGATGAGGTTGAGTCTCTACCTGGATATAACGTTTTTTAGTAATAACTAAGCTATGTAACCGAATTGCCATTATATATTCCTTATATTTAGTTAATCATTTACAAAGGTGATTTCACCTACTTAACAGCTAGATTTAAGTTCATGCAAAATAATTTACCGCTTTTATCTCTATTAGTACATCTTTCACAAGGAATATTGTTTGTATCAATTGACCACTTTAAGCTTAAATATGTAAGTTTTTTTGGCATTGATTATTAACAATAAAGATTTCGCATCAACAACATTGATTATGTTGACTAATAAAGTTACAAAACTTCAAAGTAGCTGTTAAGTTGAAAAGCCTTTTTGTTCTAAGTACTGAGTTTAAATATGACAAGTTGAATGCAATAGTAGGGTGTAAACGGCAGCCAGTTTTTCCATTATTGCTAACTTGAATAAACAATTCATCCGTGTTGTAGCGACAATGCACTACTTGTGATGACATAAATAGAACGGTAAGATGCACGACACTTTTTTAGGCTTCTGATTTATCATTCCCACAAATGATATGAAACTAACATTCTGACCAAAAAAAATTTTATTTTCTTTCTAGAAGCCGAACGACTTCGATCTTAAGCAGCTTCTAGACGATAAACGGAAAAAAATTACCAAAAAAATTTGTTAACTATGTTACATATTGTAATTAAATGTATTTTGCTTAACAATTAGAAGTGAAATCTACCTAACTTTTATCCTTCAGAATAAAAAGTACATAATTCCCAAACAAACCTTGGACTAAGTTTTATAGCTTAATAGATACTCCTGTTTTTATATTGAGGGGTTTAGCCCCCTATAAGATTAGGATGCTTTGTCAACAAGGATTATAGAGCTTTTTTGAAAATTGACCTTTGATACGTTTGGGTGTTATAATTTACTAACTTTGTTTTATCCAAACTGTTTGTAAAAATCTAATTACTTCAACTCATAAAGTTTTTTTTAAAGAAAAATGTAATTGTATTCATAAATACAAATAAAAAATTTATGTAATCAATGAAACATGATTTTATTGCAGCCTAAGAGCAACTATTGTATCAAGTTTAATTAAGATTTAACCTGACGATTAAAAAAAATTAATCATATCTTGTGCCGAACAATAGAAATTAAAAACTATTTGAAAATACTTCGTGAGCAAATAAATTAATTTTATTAATAGATTGGGCAAATTTGTATTCTAAATAACAAATTGAATAGTTTTGCAATAATAGCTTCACGATTAAAATATTTTCTAGTTATGAGCAGAAGTCTCTAAAAAGATGGCACCAGGTATTTTTTTTTGATACCCAGTGCTGTAAGTTAGATTAAATTTTACTTTCTGTTGCTCTCCTATTGTCGAAATTTTCTACTTAGCCTTGCCAAACTTTTTCTAAAACGGTTGCTGGTGGAATATCTGCCATTAAGCCGGTAGGAGATTTAATGGCAATAAATTTATCACTTTCAGGTAATAATTTAGTTGGTTCGGCCGAACCGAATAAAGCAATAGTGTAGGTTTGCAAGAAGACAGCAAGTTGCATCGGCGCACCCGACGTACACAACATTAAATTAGCCCCGGCGATAATTGCAGCGAGTTTACCAATATTATCGGGAAAAGTTTCTTTAATATCTGGTATTGCTTCAGAAAGAGTACGCAGCAAATCTTGATTATCTGGTTGAGAGATAACCACTACCGGCATATCTGGCTGCTTTTCTCTAAAATCTTTAATCGCAGATAGCCATTTTTCCACGGGATAGGAAGTATCGGCATCACCGGAGCCACCGTAAACCAAAATATAGCCCGTATCATTAACTCCCAGACGCAATTGTTCGGAAGATGCCCAGTCAATATCTGGTTTTGGTACATTGAGTGCTAGCTCGGGATGAGTAGAATTAATTCCCAGCCCAAGGAGCAGATCGTTGTACATATAAGCGGCGTATTGTTCTTCATTCCGAGGTACTACGCGATTGAGAAATACGGAACCACTTCCCTTGAAACCAACCCGCGTACCGATACCAGTCAGCCACAATAGCAAACGAGTATACCAACTTTGTGACGAGGTAATTGCAATATCATATTCGCGATCGCGAATCGTACCGATTAAGTTACCCCAATCAGCCATACTATTGCGATCTTTGAAATCAAAAACCTTCACTTCCGAGACAGACTTACTCACTCGGTAAGCAGCCTTTGAGGAAGGTTCGCACACCACATCAATTGTAGATGTATTGTACTTCCGCTTGAGATTGTCCAAAGTCGGAAAAAATAGAATTTGCTCTCCTATTCCACCAGGGACAAGGGCTACTATTCGCATATTATTTATTTACGGTAACTGGCTATTTATTTTAGGGGAAGATGAGAGGACAATTCGTATTTAAAAGGGAATTGGGCATGGGGCATAGGATGCAGGGTTGCAGGGATGCTCTTAATTAATTATCTACCCCCTCTCCCCCCTCTCCCCCCTCTCCCCATCCCCCCCATCCCCCACGGTGTGATAAAGAAAGATTATAAAAACTAATAATTTCAATCGAGGATTCACCGAAGTGTACTTACTAATTCCCGCAGCGGGAAGCGGCAGAAGAATGGGTAGTAATAGAAATAAACTTCTGTTAAATTTGCTGGGACAATCAATTATTAGCTGGACAATAAGAGCAGCAGCAGCAGCCGAGCGGATCGATTGGATTGGAATAATTTCTCAGCCAGACGATTGGCAAGATTTTGAGAAAATTTTGAGCGAGATGAAGTTAGATAAGCCAGTCAAATTAATAAACGGTGGTTCTACTCGTCAAGAATCAGTTTACAATGGTCTGGCGGCATTGCCATCTCAAGCAGAGCAAGTACTAATTCACGATGGAGCAAGATGTCTCGCCACGCCAAATTTATTTAACTCTTGTGCCGAAATTCTTGGTAAAACTAGCGGTTTGATTGCCGCAATACCAGTTAAGGACACAATTAAAGTTGTAAATGAAAATAACATAATTCAATCGACACCCGACCGACGGCTATTATGGGCAGCACAAACCCCTCAAGGATTTGATGTCAAATTATTAAAACAATGCCATCAAGAAGCCGTTAGCAAAGCCTGGGAGGTCACAGATGATGCTGCCTTATTTGAAAAGTGCCAATTAGAAGTATTAATAGTTCCAGGGGAAGAAACTAATTTAAAAATTACCACTCCTATTGATTTGGCGATCGCAGAGTTTATTTTGAAAAATAGGGAGTAGGGGAGAGGGGGTAGAGGAGCCACTTGCGTGCGGGGGTGGGGAACGCCCTCGCAAAGTGGCGTGGGGTAGAAAAACAACTGATAGCTCCCGGCCTCCTAACTCCTAACTGTTCCCCGTTCCCCGTTCCCTACTCCCCACTCCCCATAAAACATTGACATTCAATTAATAAAATGGTATTATCCGTGCCAACTTGCTCGTAGTGTATTTTCTTGAGTTGTGCTTTGTCCGTTGCGATAAACTCTTGAATGTGGATTGATAACCGATGATTGTAGCGGCATCAAAGATAGAAGCGATTTTGTATTTGAAGGGAAAACCCATGTCTATTGGGGAAATAGCTGACTGTGCAAAGTGCGATCGCGCCACGGCGGAGGAAGGGATAATTGAGTTAGTTGATGAATATGCTCATCGAGATAGTGCTTTGGAAGTTGTAGAGACTCCCCAGGGTTACAGTTTGCAATTGCGGTCGGATTTTCATGATTTGGTACAAACGCTGATTCCGGTGGAGTTGGGTGTAGGAGCTTTACGGACTTTGGCTGCAATTGCTCTTAATAGTCCGATGCTGCAAAGCGATTTAATCAATTTAAGGGGTTCGGGAGCGTATCAACACGTTCCTGAGTTGGTAGAACAAGGTTTTGTTCGTAAAAAACGTAGCGGCGATTCTCGCTCTTTTTCTCTGCAAGTTACCCCAAAATTTCATCAATATTTTCAAATAGATAAATTACCTCAACCTTTTTCTAATTTTAAGAATCAACAACTCGAACTCGAATTACAGCCGGTAACTACTCAAGCGGCAGAAAGCGCTTAGAAGGGTTTAATAACAGTAAAATGAAGGCATATAGCAAGTCTCAGGGGCGATTGACTCAAATGCAGCAAGTGTAACAGGATGCCGGATAACTGCTTCATACCTGTAAATAAAAATTTCACTTACCGCATTATTTGAGCAGGGTCAAGGTGCCTCATACTCTTACTATGGTTTACAGTAGAATTAGCAACAAAAGCGAAAATAATTGCCAATGGTGTTTGATCCAGACTTTTTGAACGACAACTTTGACCAACACCCCAATCAAAATATTTTTGACAACATTGAGGAAGATCCCAATCAGTTGCTCAAATATCTTGAACATCAACCTCCCGAGGTTTTAGCACGGGTAGCCCAGTCTGTTAGCCCCGAAATTAAACAAATCATTTCGCAAAATGTCCAAGGGCTTGTAGGAATGTTACCCCCAGCAAATTTTAACGTGCAGGTGACAACAGACAGGGATAATCTTGCTGGACTTTTAGCTTCAGCAATGATGACGGGGTATTTCCTGCGCCAAATGGAACAACGAATGAATTTAGATGATTTAACTAGTAAATAGCTCAAATTAGTTCTGAGTTATGAGCGTTATCAATCGATTTACGGCTCCCTGGTTACTACCATAAATAGTAATAGCCCGAAACCGCCGATTGTTAACTAACTCTTAACTCTTAACTATTTATCTACTGTTTATCTAAATTGAAAGTAGCAGGTGTTAAATAAAATTGAGAATTTGTTATTTCAAAACTTTCAAAACTTTTAAAATTCTCTATCACCTATGGGGATAAGCTCCAGATTTAACTTTAAAGGTTTGAAGTTTGCCTTCTCGTTTAACTTGAATTTGCAGAATATCACCCACCGTTGAAGATTCTACAAATTTTTGTACTTGTGCGGAAGATTTAACGGGTTGCTTGTTAACTTTTTCAATAATGTCCCCAGGGCGCAATCCGGCTTCTTTTGCGGGGGAATCATCTGTGACTCTTCTTACTAGAATGCCAGTTTCTTGTTTTAGTTCAAAGGATGTTTCTTGAGACAACTGCTTTTTCTTACTAGGAGTCAAATCCACCATTTCGATACCGAGGAAAGGATGCTGAACTTCTCCTTTGGTAAATAATTCATCGGCGATACGGGCAGCAGTTTCGATAGGTATGGCAAAACCCAAACCTTGAGCATCGGCGCGAATTGCCGTATTTACCCCAATCACTTCACCTTGGGAATTTAATAAAGGGCCACCAGAATTACCGGGGTTGATAGCAGCGTCAGTTTGGATGAAGCTAACTCGCTTATCTGGAACCCCTACTTGAGCGCTGGTACGATCGGTAGCGCTAATAATTCCAATTGTGACAGTATTATCCAAACCCAAAGGATTACCAATGGCGATCGCCCATTGCCCAGGAATCAAATTACGAGAGCTTCCCAATTTGACATTAGGTAATTCCGAAGCAGGGATCTTAACTACGGCTACATCGGTGATTTTGTCAACACCAACCACCTTACCTTCAAAAGTGCGACCATCCTTAAGAGTTACCTGCACGGTATCTGTATCCGATACTACGTGAGCATTCGTCAACAACTTTCCATCATCACTTAATATAAAACCCGAACCCGTACCCCGCTCAATTCTTTCTTGAGGAAACGGTTGCTCATCTTCTCCAAAAAACCGACGTAGGAGAGGATTTTTTAATGCTTTCGATATCGGATTAGCCACTTTACGAGTAGCATTAATTCGTACTACCGCAGATCCAGTTTTTTGCACTGCGCTAGCAATAAAATTCATTTCGCCTCCTCCATTTCCGGCAGTAGAAGTACCCACTGGACGGTTAATATCAGTTTCCGGAGGCAAAGCTACTGTAACATTTTTAAACTGATTATAAGAGCGACTTTGCGGCAGGAAGCGACTTCCTACTAATCCTGCACCACCACCAATTGCCACTAAAGAAAGGGAAACAGCCAGTTGCTTTACAGATAACTTCATAACCATACGCTTAAGGACAGCAATGCAGATGCTAATTTATAATTTTAGTCAACAAACAGACTAGTTGAGAGATAAGTTTGACAACAAAGGTATAAGAATATTTACCTTTGAATAATAAAATTTATAAGAACCAATCGATTTTAGATTTTAACAACGGATGCGTTTATGCAGAGATTTTGGATTAACTCTACTGAATAAATCCACAGGTGGATAAGATTTTAGATTAACGGAAATTTAAAAATCTGAAATCCACAATGAAGAATACGCCGTGCTTAATCTTTAAAATAATCTATATGTTAACTTATCATTTTTTTATATACATGAGCTTTCGTTATTGTTCAGTGTTGTTTTGTGGTTTAGCCGGTATACTTGGCTTAATATCCACATTTCCCAATTCTGCTTCAGGGCAGTCTAAACAAAGAAATTGTCCAGAACCGGCTTTAGAACGTTTCGTGCGTCACCAAGTTGCACCAGAAGAAACTTTAGAAGCCATAGCACAAAGCTATAACGTTACTCCTGCAACTATTATCCGCATGAATCCTGCAATACGTAACGGTAAAGTTACTGTAGGTAAAGAAATAATTATTCCTCCCTACGATGGCATTGTCGTTAAAGTAAGCAGCGGACAAACTTTAAGTCAAGTAGCAGCAAAACATCAGATTCGTGCTGATGCGCTTTTTGAAGTCAACGGTTGTCAAGAAAATCCTGAAATCGTTTTTGTTCCGCAATTAAAGAAATCGCAAAATTTGACTCAAGCTTCATCGACGGAACCAAACGTTCTCGAAACTATTTCCAATTCCAGTAAATTAAACGGATATCCCTTACCAGAAAATACTGCTGTAGCTTTTCCTTATGGATGGCAAATAAATCCAAGTAACGGCGACGTGTTCTTCCATAGCGGTATAGACTTGTCAGCACAACCAGGAACCTCCGTACAAGCAATTGGTGAAGGAATAGTAGTATTAGCCCAAGAACAAGGTTCTTACGGCAACTTAGTGATCGTAAATCACGTTCTCGGAATGCAAAGCCGCTATGCCCACCTTGAGGATATCAAAGTTAGCGTTGGAGATAAAGTTAATATTGGCGATTTAATCGGAACAGTAGGAAGTACAGGTGAACCAACTTTGAAAAAATCCCACCTCCACTTTGAAATACGTTCCAGTTCTTCTTTAGGTTGGGTAGCGAAAGATCCTTCGGAGTATTTAGGGAGATAGGGAGATGGGGCATTGGGCATTGGGCATTGGGCATGGGGGATTGAGCTATGGGTAATAGGTAATAGCTGGTAGGTTGGGTTAGGCGCACGAGCAAATCATGGTTTTGACTATAAATAAGCAGCGCCGTAACCCAACATTTGATATTGGTGATTTTTAATTCTTAACTTGCATAACCCTCAGACTGGAAGTCTGGGGCTAGACAAACGAAGCCCACCTGCGTGGGCTAATCTTAAATTCAATATTCAATATTCAATAATTTCTAACTCCTCACTCCCAATTCCTAACTCACAGAACCCTCAGACTGGAAGTCTGGGGCTACACAAACAAAGCCCGACGACCTGGGCTAATCTTAAATTCAATAATTCCTAATTCCTAACTCCTAACTTGCAGAACCCTCAGACTGGAAGATGGTAGGTTGGGTTAGGCGCATTCGGGAATCATGGTTTTGACTATAAATAAATAAAGCGCCGTAACCCAACATTTGATTTGATATTGATGATTTTTAATTCCTAACTTGCAGAACCCTCAGACTGGAAGTTGGTAGGTTGGGTTAGGCGCATTCGGGAATCATGGTTTTGACTATAAATAAAGCGCCGTAACCCAACATTTGATTTGATATTGATGATTTTTAATTCCTAACTTGCAGAACCCTCAGACTGGAAGTCTGGGGCTACACAAACAAAGCCCGACGACCTGGGCTAATCTGGAATTCAATATTTAATAATTTTTAACTCTTAACTGTTAACTGTTAACTGCTCACTGCTCACTGTCTTCATTCCCGATAAAGCAAATCTTTTAAATGCAGCGTCTGCTTGTTGGGTGTAATCCACTACTCCGGGGACTACTACGGGGGATGTGCAGTCTTCGAGGAGATAAACTTTTTTGGCAAGGTTGATATCTGTTTTCTTAATATCTGTTAATAAATCGTCGATTGTCCAAGCTACGCAGTGACTTTTTGCTTGTCCGGCAATGATGATTTTATCAAATTTTAGAAGCTGTTTAATTAAGCGGGTATTCTTTTGTGCAATTTGACTATTATCAAAACTTTTTAATACTTCTGGACTTAATACCGAATAATTTTCAGTTAAAGGATTATTTCCCTTAATTTCAAATTGTGCTTGAGAGTTGCGAGCGATGGAGTGAAAAAAGATTGCTTCCTCTACCGAAGAAACCAAAGCATGACCAATTCCACCTAACATGGAATGATAAGACCAAACGGTGAGCGGATATTTTCCGTTGTCGGTGAGTTTCTTGACGTAATGGTAAGCGTATTTCTCTAAAAAATCGCGATCGCAATTTAAACTATAGGCAACTGCTGGATTAACCTGCCAATTACCTTTGTCAATATCCTCTGGAACAATATTAGTAGCCGAAGGAATCGGATGTTCCCCAGCGGAATTTACCCAAAACACCGGATGAAAAATTTGCATCGCCGTGTGAGTATCCATCGTGGGAATGATTGTAGTAATTTCACCCAGGTTACGATAAATAAACTTACACAAACGCACGTTATCTTCTATAGCTCCTTTTCCAGACTTGCCACCCACAAATAATTCAAATTCGGGAATACAAAAAGTGTTTTGGACATCGATTAATAGTAAGCAAACTCGGCTTTTATCTTGCGAAGCTGGTTTGATATCGTGTTTTTTTGCCCATTTTTCAGCCTCGATGGAACGTTGTTGATAAGGTACCCGCCAAACTTCGCTGACTTTTGC
>JBARZF010000604.1:0-5125 GCA_049649675.1 Rivularia sp. (in: cyanobacteria)
ACGGTTGCTGCGACGATTTTGGCGCATTTGCTTCATTTCTTGCATTTGAGCTTTTTGTTCGTCGGTTAGAATCGCTTCAAATTGAGCTTTTTTAGATTCTTTAATTTTTTTCATTTCTGCTTTTTGAGCGTCAGTCAAATTTAAAGAGCGCCATACTCCGCGTTTCTTTTCTCCACTGGCTTTTGCTGCTTCTAATTTTTTTAGCTGCTCGGAAGTTAAAATTTCTTGCATTTCTGCACGAGCGCTTTCTTTAATTTTCTGCATTCGATCTTTTTGATCTTCAGTCAAATTCAACTTATTCTTCCAGCCTTCTCCCTTCTGACGTTGAGCAACAATAGTTGAAGAAGAATTAATATCAGCTTGAGCAGCAAAAGGAATTGCACTTATTGTTAAAGCGATCGCACCGGCTAAGAAAGATAATTTTTTAATCATGTCAGACTTCGGGGGGTTTGTTTTGTTCGATGTCACCATCATAGGATTTATATCTCAGTAGTCGCATGAGTAAAAAGTCACGAGTAATCGGATACATATATCTAGATAAAGTCATGTATCAAACCATGACTTTGGTCATGGTTTCGGATTTGGATCGTTGTTTACTATTGATTAATCTGCCAAATCCTTAGTTAAGCTTTAAAATTTTCATTCATATCGAAAATTCACTCTTATTTATTCCAAGGCGGTTGCCCTCGAATGGTGCAAGATGTGAAATAAATAGGACTGTCCAAGATATAAATTTGAGTAAACTTGCTTACCGCTACTACATAAATAGTAATAAATATTAATATTAGTACAGCTTATGAATCGCGCTATCGATGTTAAAAATCATCCTTTCAAATTTTTACTTTATTTAGAGTGGGTATTGCTGGGATTTGCTGCGATTGCTTCAACAATAAATCCCGTACAAAGATTCCAGACAAGCTATCCGGAATTAATGGTTATTGGTTTAACTGCTTTTGGGTTAATGGGTTTAAGATTACCTACCAATAATCGAAAAACCAAAATTATTTATACAGTTTGTGAAATCTTATTGATTTTTATCACCAACTTTTTTGGTGGCAGAACATCAAGATTATTTCCTTTTCTCAATTTAATATTAGTAACTCGCAGTTGCTTAATTTTTCAACTTCCCGGACGCTTAGTTGTTGCAGGAATTTCTTTTTCCTTATTCTTAATAACATTCAGAATACGGTTTCCTAATGTATCACCTAGAAGATTACAAAAACTATGGTTCTTTCAATTTAGCTTTGTAGCATTATTTGTATTAGCCTTGGTTTTTGTTTTATTATTAATGAATGCCGTACTTTCCGAACGAGAAAGTAGAGATAAATTAACTGCTGCCAACGAAAAGCTGCGTAAATATGCTTTAAAAATTGAAAACCAAGCTACTCTCGAAGAAAGAAATCGTATTGCGAGAGAGATTCATGATTCTTTGGGACATTCTCTCACAGCTTTAAATTTACAACTTGAAACCGGCACTAAATTATTAAATTCTAATCCAGAAAAAGCTAAAGTTTTTTTAATCAGAGCTAAAGAATTAGGTTCTCAAGCACTAAAAGATGTTCGACAATCTGTTTCTACAATGCGTTCTAATCCTTTACAAGAGCAATCCTTAGAAACATCTATTGATATGCTGATACAAAATTTTCATCATTCAACAAATATTAAACCAAACTATCAAATTAACTTATTTTATTCGATTCCTCGCGATATCAGTACAGCTATTTATCGAATTATTCAAGAATCGTTGACAAATATTTCCAAATATGCTGAAGCTACAGAAGTTAACTTAGAAATAACTACAGTAGCCACAAATTTGTATTTGATCGTAGAAGATAACGGAAAAGGTTTTGACGTAACCCAAAATACGACAGGTTTCGGATTGCAAAGTATGCGCGATCGCACTTTAGCATTGGATGGCAATTTTTATATTGAAAGTCTTCCCGGTAAAGGTACTAAAATTATGGTTGATATTCCTTTATCAAGGTTTTCGCTTCTCTAGTTTTAATGCGAATATATAAAAATAAGAATAAGCAGATAAAAAAATAAGTTTATTTAGTCGATTTTAACTCACATATTTCCCAATTCCCCATTCCCAATTCCCCATACAAAATATGATTAGCGTAATACTTGTAGACGATCAACATTTAATTCGTCAAGGTTTGAAAACCCTATTAGAATTAGAACCCGATTTAGAAATCGTTGGAGAAGCAGAAAATGGTCAACAAGCCGTTGAATTAGTCGAAAAATTGCAGCCTGATGTGGTATTAATGGACATTAGAATGCCTATTATGGATGGTGTTGCTGCAACGCGAGAGATCAAAAGTAAATTCGCTCAAACCAAAATTTTGGTATTAACAACCTTTGATGATGACGAATATATCAAAGCAGCATTGCAGCATGGAGCAATGGGTTATTTACTCAAAGATACACCTTCAGAAGAATTAGCTGTGGCAATTCGTGCCGTACATAGAGGATACACTCAATTGGGGCCGGGAATTGTCAAAAAACTTTTAACCCAATTTCCTGCAACTACAGCAACTCAACCATCTTCCCCACCAGCAAGTTTAGCCGAACTCACAAAAAGAGAAAAAGAAGTATTACGCTCGATCGCAACTGGGGCAAATAACAGAGAAATTGCTCAGAAACTCTATATTTCCGAAGGTACGGTAAAAAACCACGTTACTAATATATTGAACCGTTTAGAATTACGAGACAGAACCCAAGCGGCAATTTTTGCAAATTCGTTTTTATCTTTTTTAGAAGATTAAGATTCATGAGTAATTAAACGTAGTAAGCAATGCGCCTCCTTCAATAAGAGCGATAAATCGCGGCACGTAGAACCCATCATATATATTAGTCCCCAAGGTATTCCCCACCAATCGAAAAATAATGATATTCAACTATATTTAATACTTTTACTCAAAGTATTTTCACCAGCTTTAATCAAATAAATATTAGAGCTACGTTTAAAAGTAACTAAGTAAGTCGGTATAAGTTACTTAAATAAGTTGAGTTAATTTTGTATGTAAAGCTATAAATGATATAGAAATCCTCTGAAGATAATGGAGTAATTATTGCAGAGTGTGTTATACCCGAAGGGTAGGCTCCGCCAACAAAAATCAAGTAGGATTCCTATATTTTGCAGTAGTTAAATTATGTCTAATATGGTAATTACTAGAAAAAATACAGACTTCTATTTAAAAGATTTAGAAACGCCATTAGGTAAAATAATTAACATTACAATTGTTTTCTTAGTGATGTTGTCTTCAGGAACTTTTGTAGCACAAACTTATGAAATTTCTGAATCGGTAAGCTTTGCTCTCAATGTTATAGATATATTAATTCTCTATATTTTTGCAGCAGAATACCTATTACGGTTGTGGAGTGCGGAAAATAGAATTCATTATATTTTTAGTTTATATTCAATTATTGATTTAATTGCAATACTACCATTCTTTATGGGAGCTATTGATATCAGCTATATTCGCTTATTGCGATGGTTCCGAATCTTACGATTAATTAGATATATCGATCGAAGATTCATATTTGGTAATATTACTACCGAAGATGGCACTATTTTTACAAGAATATTATTTACTTTATTTTCAATTGTTTTTATCTACTCAGGCTTAATTTATCAAGTAGAACATCCCGTGAATCCGCAAGTATTTACTACTTTTGTGGATGCGATGTATTTTTCAATCGTCACAATGACAACCGTTGGATTTGGTGATGTAACTCCAGTTACACAAATTGGTCGTCTTTTAACAGTTTTGATGATTTTAACAGGTATCGCACTGATTCCCTGGCAAATAGGTGACTTAATTAAGCGAATAATTAAAACTGCAAATGGAGTGGAAACATTTTGCTCTGGATGCGGTTTAGATTTACATGACGAAGATGCTAAATTCTGTAAAATATGCGGAACAAAATTATTGTAGAAAAGCCTTGGTAAATTTTGGATTATGGATTCTAATTTAAAATCTTGATTTCTCTACCTGCTCTGTGCTTCTTATTCGCTCAAATTGTGATTCTAAATTCATTTTCGTAGTCTCCGCCATCTATTTGTACCGTAGAAATGGATATTTTTGATCAATATCAAACTACAGATGTGGAAAACCGCGTCTTTTTTATTCAACTTATGCTATCAACGCTACCTACATACTGAGATTATTCGCGGTAATATTTCAACGTAAGTGAGAAAGTATTAATATAATATGCTTAAGTTAATTTATGTAAATCCGACTACTGGCAGCGATAGTAATTCCGGTAGTCAACAAGCACCATTAAAAACAATTACTCAAGCCCTTAAACAATCTGCATCTGGAACAAAAATACAGCTTGCTTTATATAATTACAATGCTACTAGCGGCGAAATCTTTCCTTTAATAGTTCCATTTGGAGTCACAATTATAGGTAATGAAGTAAATATTGGAAGCGGTATTGTAATTAACGGTAGCGGCAGACACCAGAGCCGTATTTTTGGCGCTCAAAATGTAACTTTGGTATTAAATAGTGGCGTTCAACTTCGAGGAGTAACTGTAACAAATTCCGCCAGTCGCGGTACTGCTGTTTGGATTGAATCATCTTCACCTACGGTTGCAAATTGCACTTTCACTAATTCTGTGCGTGAAGGAATTTTAGTTACTGGAAATGCTAATCCAGTTATCAAAGACAATATCTTTAATCAAAATTCTGCTAACGGGATTTCAATTACCAAAAATTCGAGCGGTGAAATTAGAGGCAACAGTTGTTTTCAAACAGGTTTTGGTATATCTATTTCTGATAATGCTACTACTAAAATTATAGATAATAAAATTTATGAAAACCTTTCTGGAATCGTTGTTTCTGGTGATGCTCGCCCAGTTTTGCGAGGAAACCTATGCGAAAATAACATTCAAGACGGTTTAACTGTTGTAGCAAATGCTTTACCAGATATTGGAAATAGTAGCAGTTCGGGAAACAATATTTTTAGCAATAACGGTCAGTTTGACATTCAAAATGCTAGCATTAATAAACTGATTTCTATAGATAATCAAGTAGAATTAGTTAATGTTAACGGGAACATACAGTTTTTTGCCGATCCTGAACCAGAATTAGAACCAGAATTAGAGCCAGAATTAGA
>JBARZF010000605.1:0-15156 GCA_049649675.1 Rivularia sp. (in: cyanobacteria)
ATCTCCCCATCTCCCCATCTCCCCATCTCCCCATCTCCCCATCTCCCCATCTCCCCATCTCCCCATCTCCCCATCTCCCCATCTCCCCATCTCCCAATCTCCCCATCTCCCAATCTCCCAATCTCCCCATCTCTCCATCTCCCCATCTCCCCACTGTTCACTGTTCACTGTTCACTGATTACTGTAAACAACGACACTGTAGGGATTTATAATCAATTCAGAGTTATTAGATTCATCCAGTTTCTCCGGTAACTGGGAACCCGTTCCTCCCCAGGCTTGTTCGCTTGAATCAAGTATTTTTTCCCAACTTCCACTGTTTTTGTTATCTGTAATTTTAACAGCTTCCGAGCCAAAGTTAAGCCAGCAAAGAATTTGACTGTCTTGGTGGTGTCTTTGGAGACGCAAAACTTGTTCTGGTTCGAGTACTGTTGCTTCTAATTTATTTCTATCTAAGTTCCTCAATGCTGGAACATTTTTTCGCATTTGCAGTAATTTCTGATGAAACAACCACAGCTTTTCATGCTCCCCGGTTTTACGGTTGTCCCAATTTAACTGCGATTGCTTAAATGTTTCCTCGGCTTGAGGATCTGGTGCTTCTTGCCCGTCGATTTCGTGGAATGCTGCAAATTCGGCTTTTCTACCTTTTCTGACTGCTTCGATTAAATCGCGATCGCCATGACTAACAAAATACAAAAATGGGGCTTTTTCACCATATTCTTCACCCATAAATAACATGGGAATGAACGGTGAAAGTAAAAGTGCTGCTGCTGTCAACTTCAAAGATTCAAAGGATATCAAATTAGATAGGCGATCGCCTAACATTCGATTTCCTACTTGATCGTGGTTTTGGGCGCATACGACAAACTGACTCGAAGCACAATCCTTGGGATCTTCACCATGATATCTATGGCGATGGGGAGAGTAATCCCAAGTATAAACAAATCCCTGGCGATAAATTTTAGCTAATTGTTCTAAACTGCCAAAATCCTCGTAATATCCGTTCTTTTCTCCAGTTAACACCGTATGTAAAGCATGGTGAAAATCATCGCTCCACTGGGCATCAATACCGTATCCACCCTTTTCTTGAGAACGAATAATACGCGGATCGTTCAGATCGCTTTCAGCTATTAAATAAAATTGGCGATTTTTTTTCTGCTCTAACTCAGCCACAGCTTCGGCCATTTCTGCCAAAATATGCTTTGCACCAAAATCGTAAATAGCATGAACGGCATCCAAGCGCAATCCATCTAAATGGTAATTTTCCAACCAATACAAAACGTTTTGGACAAAGTATTCGCGTACCCCATCACTATAGGAATCATCAAAATTAACGGCACTACCCCAAGGAGTCTTGTATTTTTCCGTAAAGTAAGTGGAGTAGCCCCAAAGGTAATTTCCTTCCGGCCCGAGATGGTTATAAACTACATCTAAAATTACCGACATCCCTTGCTGGTGGCAAGCATCAACCAGTTTTTTCAAACCATCAACACCACCGTAGGAATTTTGGACGGCATATGGAAAAACACCATCATAGCCCCAGTTTCGACTTCCAGGGAACTGAGCTACAGGCATGATTTCAATAGCATTCACACCTAACTCTTTTAACTCCGATAACCGAGAAATCATTGATTCAAATGTCCCTTCTTCGGTAAAAGTCCCTACGTGTAACTCGTAGATAACCATTTCTTCTAGAGGAACACCTTGCCACCCGTTATCATTCCACTCAAAGCTGTCGTGATCAATGACTTCCGAAGCACCATGAACACCATTCGGTTGAGAATGAGCAGCGGGATCGGCTCTATCCGTTTCACCATCAAGTTGATAATAATAGAGACTACCTGGTTTTATATCTGCAATTGAACCGCGCCAATAACCCCGTTCGTCTTTTTCCAGAGGGACAATTTTATCTTGGGGTTCAACTAAATGAACGGCAACTTCCCCAACAAGAGGTGCCCAGAGGGTGAAATTGCAAGTATTGTCTGAATATTGAGAACCGATATGCATTTTTTTTAATTGGTAGTTGCTAGTTGGTAGATGCAATTGGGGGATGGGGAGATGGGAAGATGGGGAGAGGGGGAGGCAAGGGGACAAGGTGAACAATAACTTACTCCTAACTCCTAACACCTCACTGTTAACTGTTAACTGTTAACTGATTACTCATCATCATATTCTTGGCTTACTTGTCCAAGCCTCTGAAGTATGACTATAGAACGTGATTCTACGTTGATTGGTTTATTTTCTATGTAACGTTTACCGCGTTGAACAAATCTGGGCTTGGTGGTGTCGAGAATAGTTACCCACTCCCATTCCTGCATTTCTGGAGGAATGATAAATTCCAACATTTCATAGTGAGCGTTAAATAAAATAAAGAAATTTTCATCAATGATGCGTTCTCCTCTTGGTCCTGGTGAACCTATTCCTTCACCGTTGAGGAAGATTCCGATAGCTTTGGCATAACCGCTATTCCATTGTTCTTCGGTCATTTTAGTGCCATCGGGGTTAAGCCAAGAAATATCGGTAACTTCAACACCGCGAATTGCTCTTCCTTGGAACCATTTACGCCTTCTAAATACTGGATGTCGGCGACGAAAGTCGATTAATTGACGGGTAAAGTCGAGTAAATTCTCGTTTTCTTCTTGTAATTCCCAATCTAACCAGGAAATCTCGTTATCTTGACAGTAAGGATTGTTGTTACCTCCTTGAGTTCTTCCCATTTCGTCACCCATTACGATCATGGGTACGCCTTGGGAAAGTATTAGCGTCACTAAAAAGTTTCGTCGCTGCTTTTTACGAAGTTTCTCAATTGCAAAGTCTTCTGTTTCACCTTCTGCACCGCAATTCCACGAACGATTATGACTTTCCCCATCGCGGCTATCTTCACCGTTGGCTTCGTTATGTTTTTCGTTGTAACTTACCAAGTCATTCAACGTAAAACCATCATGAGCGGTAATAAAATTAACACTAGCGCTGGGGCTGCGTCCGTTAAGCTCGTAAAGATCGGAGCTACCCGTAAATCGATAGGCAAATTCTGCTAAGCTGCTATCTTCTCCGCGCCAGAAGTCTCGTACTGTATCGCGATATTTTCCGTTCCATTCCGACCACAATAAAGGAAATTCACCTACTTGGTATCCTCCTTCACCTACGTCCCAAGGTTCCGCGATTAATTTCACATCAGCTAAAACCGGGTCTTGGTGGATAATATCAAAGAATGCTGCTAGCTTATCTACTGCGTATAATTCCCTGGCTAAAGCCGAAGCTAAGTCAAAACGGAAACCATCTACATGACATTCCAGCACCCAATACCGCAAACTATCCATAATCAGCTTGAGTACTTGGGGATGGCGCACGTTGAGGGAATTACCGCAACCAGTAAAGTCCATGTAGTAGCGTAAATCGCCATCAACCAAACGGTAGTAGGAAGCATTATCAATACCGCGTAAAGATAAAGTCGGCCCCATGTGATTGCCTTCACCTGTATGGTTGTAAACTACATCAAGAATGACTTCTATCCCTGCTTGATGCAGTCGCTTGACCATATGCTTAAACTCTTTAAGCTGCTGTCCCAAACTACCGCTAGCGCTATAACCGGAGTAAGGAGCCAGATAAGAAATTGAATCATAGCCCCAATAGTTCTTCAAATCACTACCAACTAAGTGTCCCGGTTGCGATAAAAAGTGATGTATCGGCATCAATTCCACAGCCGTTATACCCAAAGATTGGAGATGAGAAATCGCCGCAGGGTGGGCAAGTCCGGCATAAGTTCCCCTTAATTTTGGAGGGATTTCTTCATGTAGTTTAGTAAAACCTTTGACATGAGTTTCGTAGATTATGGTTTCGTGCCAAGGAGTTTGTAAAAGCTCATCTCCTTCCCAATCAAAATTTTTATCTACAACCACCGATTTGGGAATTAAATGAGCATCATTCAATTCTGAAAATCCCAAATCATCTTTTGGATCGTCCCAACGATACCCAAAAATTTCTTCACCGAAACCGATTTCCCCATCAATCGCATAAGCGTAGGGATCGATTAGTAATTTATTCGGGTTAAATCTGTGCCCTTCCTGGGGAGCAAACGCACCGTGTACTCTAAACCCATAACGCTGCCCTGGCCCAATCGAAGGAACGTAAGCGTGCCAAGTAAAGTTGCTAACTTCTCGCAAAGCTAATCGAGTTTCTCGTCCTTCTTTATCGAACAAGCATAACTCTACCGCCGTGGCGTTTTCTGAAAATAAAGCGAAATTAGTACCCTTGCCATCCCAGTTAGCACCTAAAGGATAAGGCTTACCGGGCCATAGTGAGAGGTACATACCAATATTTCTCCTAATGAAAATGAATAATCCTGCAACCTGCTAAATATTAAATACTAAATATCGAATATTAAATAAAATATTAAATAAAATATTAAATCTTCTCAAATTATTTTAAGTCACTATGGAGTAGTAATTGTGTTTTATATCTATATTAATAGATGTGGAAATTGGGCCGAAGGGAATGGGGAATAGGGAATTGGGAATAGAGTAATTAGAAACTCTTAACTCCCAACTCCGGGCCTATTAACCCTTAACCCTTAACTCTTAACTCATAACTCCTAACTCCTAACTCCTAACTGTTTACTGTTCACTGTTCACTGTTCACTGCTCACTGTTAAGCCGTTTCCAGCAGTTCTAAAATACGATACATTGGCACTTCTATCCAGTTGGGACGGTTTTTGAGTTCGTGTTCCAGTTCGATGATGGCTTTTTCTAATATGAATCCATCTAAAAGTAGCTGTAGTTCTGATGGTTCGGATGGTAAAAAGGGTGCGCCTTTTGCTGCACTTAAGTATGATTTCAAGAAGGCGACACTTGACCAAGTGTAGAAAAATTGCGCCCATTGTTCCATTAATGGCTGGTCATCTGGAAGAATGATTCCGCTTTCTTTTTCATTGCGTAAACCGATGCGGCTGGAGTAGTAGAAGGATTCTAGCATTCCGGCAACATCTCGCAGGGGCGATCGCTTCATCCGTCGTTCGCTTAATGGACGGGTTTGGTCGCCTTCAAAGTCAATGATGATAAAGTCTTTACCTGTATATAGCACTTCGTTGAGGCACAAGTTACCGTGAGTGCGGGTTCGCATCGCGTTAATTTTTTGGTTGAGTATTGATTTTAGTCGAGCTAATATCATTTCTCGATTGTTCAATACTAACTGTGCCACGGGTTGCAGGTCGCTCGGTAGCTGCACCAAACGCTTTTTCAACAGCAGCAATACAACTCCTGCTTGATTCCGCATATATTGGTAAATCGAGCGCTGGTAAAAAGAGGTAAATGCTTCTGGGGCAAAGTTTGGATCTTCTGTGTCGGATGCTAATGCTAGGTGCATTTCGGCGGTACGTTCGCCTAATAGCTGAGCATTCCGCAAATAAGAGCCGATCATTTCCTGAGCTATCTCGGGAATTTCAGTTTCTAATGCTGCGGTTAACAATGAAGGAGGTAGATCGATATCGGCAACAGCGTCTATTTGCGTTACCTGTACTTGCTCGAAAAAGTCCCGCAGGCTATCAAGGCTATAAGACCAACCATCTCTGATATCGGGAATATATTTTTGTACTATTCCCAAAGTCATAGTCTCAAAGCCTTTACGGCTGTAATTCAAGCTACCAGCAACGGGAGCAAAGTTTTCTGCCCCTGGTAGTCCTTTTGTTGCCGAACTGTGAGTGAGAAACTGACCTACTTCTAAATCGGGGTTAATACCTTCTCCTACTACCTTGCGGAATAATTTGCACATCAGGCGATCGCCATATATCACGCAGGTGTTGTTATGTTCTCCACGTAACAGATGCGCTTCAAGATTGGTTTTGAGTCCGAAGTTAGAACCGGCACCAGCTAACTCTGTAAAATCTTTGCTAGATTCTGCAACTAATTCACCTGCCATGCCTTTGTAAGTATTTTTGTTGGCGATGGCTTCGAGGGGGAAGTTAAGAAATTCTTTGTCTGCTAAGGCATCAAATAATACCCCTGTTTGTTTCTCGCTGCGTACTTCGATATTGGCTACAACTTCTTCACGGTAAGAGCTAAAGCGTTCGTGATTGATACCTTCGGGTTCGTAAGCTAAAGGTAGTACGTAGGTTTCGGGGTCGCCTTCGGTGTAATCTAGCTGTATTAAAACAATTGCTGCTTCCAAGGAACGGAAGGAAATAGGAATTGCTTCTATTATGTGAGAAGACTGAATTACCCGATTTTTACTATCAAACCAGCTACAGGCACACATATAATCTGGCAACATTTCTTCTAATGCTGCTTTTGTTTCAGATTTGGTGAAGATATTCCGCCAATTATCGCTGACTACTATTGTCGGTATTTGGTTCTGAGGTCTTACCGGACAGGTAATATTTGTTTGAACGTCTAAGGTAAACCAGTAAAACGCATGGGGCGCTAAACTCATGAAATAAGGTGAATCGTTAATCGCAGGAAATGTAGTTCTTCCGAAGATTTCCACCGGAATCATGCCGTCAAATGCCGTCAAGTCCAACTCTACTGTCTGTACGAAGCGAGACAAGTTGGTAACAACTAGAATGTGTTCGCCGTTGTAAGTACGAGTAAACGCTAAAACCTTACGATTTTCTGGATAAAGTAACTCAAAAGTACCCCTACCAAAAGCCTGAAAGCGTCTGCGAGTTGCAATTAAGCGTTTCGTCCACCACCATAGGGAATTGCGGTTTTCTCGCTGGGCTTCAACGTTAACTGCCTCAAAATGATATTCTGGGTCGATAATTACCGGAGCGTAAAGCTTGTGGGGATTGCAACGACTAAAGCCACCATTGCGATCGGCACTCCACTGCATCGGAGTTCTTACCCCGTTCCTATCTCCCAAATAAATATTGTCCCCCATCGCAATTTCATCGCCGTAGTAAAGCACTGGGGTTCCGGGTAAGGACATCAGCAAAGCATTCATCACTTCTATGCGTCGTCGGTTGTTGCCCATCAAAGGAGCCAAACGGCGACGAATACCCAAATTTAATCTTGCCTGCTGATCCTGAGCGTAGACGCGGTACATATAATCGCGGTCTTCATCGCTGACCATTTCCAAAGTCAATTCATCGTGGTTGCGTAAAAATAACGCCCACTGACAGTTACCCGGAATCGGCGGTGTTTGCTGCAAAATATCGATAATCGGGAAACTATCTTCCATTTGCAGCCCCATGAATAAACGCGGCATCAAGGGGAAATGGAAGTTCATATGGCATTCATCGCCACCGCTGTAATACTCTACAGCATCTTCGGGCCACTGGTTTGCTTCAGCCAGCATCATCCGATTGGGGAACTTTTCATCCATGTGGCTGCGTACCTTCTTCAGAAAAGCGTGAGTTTCCTCAAGGTTTTCACAGTTGGTTCCTTCACGCTCGTATAGATAAGGTACGGCATCCAACCGCAACCCATCTACACCCATTTCCAACCAGAAATCCACCACATCAAACAGCGCTTGCTGCATTTGGGGACTTTCAAAATTCAAATCCGGTTGGTGAGAATAAAAGCGATGCCAATAATAAGCTTTGGCAACTGGGTCCCAAGTCCAGTTAGAAGTTTCAAAATCCTTAAAGATAATTCTTGCTTCTTCATACTTCTCTGGAGTATCGCTCCAAACATAAAAATCTCGTTCCGGGCTACCTACGGGTGCCTTACGCGCCCGCTGAAACCAAGGATGCTGGTCGGAAGTATGATTGACAATTAACTCAATGATTACCCGAATGCCTCTTTGATGGGCAGCACTCAAGCAATTCTTAAAATCTTCCAAATTACCGTATATGGGATTAACGCTATGATAATCAGCGATATCGTAGCCATCATCTCGCAAGGGAGAAGGGAAAAAAGGTAGCACCCAAATAGCCGTAACTCCCAAGTCTTGGAGATAATCTAACTTTTCAGTTAGTCCACCAAAATCACCTATACCATCACCATCGCTATCAGCAAAAGCCCGTACCGGCACTTCATAGATAACTGCATCTTTAAACCACAGTGGGTCATCTTTCAACAATGGATTTTGCATAATTTTTTTTACTGCCCTTATTTCCCATAAGCTATCTTACTAATATATAAATCAAGCTACTGGTGAAATCTTGACAGTTTGTTATTGTTTTAGTTTATTGGGGTCATTACATGAGTTTTGAAAGAGCAAGTGGAGTTTTGCTCCATCCTACTAGTTTGCCAAGTAAATTTGGCATCGGTGATTTAGGTGAATCGGCTTATAAATTCGTTGATTTCCTTGTTTCAAGCGGTCAAAAGTTGTGGCAAATTCTACCTTTAGGACCCACGGGTTACGAACATTCACCTTACACGATGAATTTTAGCGCCTTTGCGGGAAATCCTTTAATGATTTCTTTAGAACAGATGCTAGAAGAGGGTTTGTTAACAAAAGAAGAATTAATTCCGCTACAAAACGTAAAAACCAGTCCTAATAGAGTTGACTTTGATGCAGTCATTCCTCACAAAACAAAAATTCTACACTCAGCTTATCAACGCTTCCAAGAATCTTTAGCAAAAAAAACTAATCCTGAATTTGAAAAGTTTTGCAAAGAACAAGCTAGTTGGTTGAATGATTATGTGCTGTTTATGGCACTACTAGAAGCCAACGATTATAAAGCTTGGAATTTTTGGGATAGTGCTGTAGCTCGTCGCGAAAAAGATGCGCTCAAAGCAGAGGAAGAAAAATTAAAAGACAAGGTATCTTACCATAAATTCTTGCAATTTAAATTCTTCCAACAGTGGAAAAAGATACGCGATTACGCCAACAATAAAGACATCAAAATAGTTGGTGATATTTCAATTTATGTTTGTCATAACAGTTCCGATGTTTGGGCAAATCCAGAAATATTTCAATTAAATTCGGAAACCCTCGAATCCGCATACATCGCGGGAGTTCCACCAGATTATTTCAGCGCTACCGGACAGCTTTGGGGTAATCCCGTTTACGACTGGGATAAATTAGAACAAACCGATTATGCTTGGTGGATAGAACGTTTTCGGGCAACATTACAATATGTAGACATCGTTCGTATCGACCATTTCCGGGGATTTGAAGCATATTGGCGAGTACCCGCAGGAGAAGAAACAGCCATCAACGGCGAATGGGTAAAAGGGCCAGATGCTAAATTCTTTGAAACTTTGAATTCTGCTTTAGGTAGTTTACCTGTAATGGCGGAAGACTTAGGAATTATTACCCCCGAAGTAGAAGAATTGCGAGACAGGTTTGATTTTCCCGGAATGCGTATCCTGCAATTCGCCTTCGGTGGCGAAGAAGATAATCCTTACTTACCGCATAACTACATTGAAAACTGCGTCGTATATCCGGGTACTCACGATAACGACACCACTATTGGATGGTGGAATCAAACCGGAGATGCAGAAAAGCAGCACGTAGCCAGATATTTAGAATATTCTTCTCCCGAAGAAATCAAAGAAATTAATTGGGAATTTATGCGTATGGCGCTATCTTCAGTAGGAGACTTAGCCATTCTTTCAGTCCAAGACATACTAGGCTTAGACAGCAGCGGTAGAATGAATGACCCCAGCGTTAGCGCCGGTAACTGGCGCTGGCGCTACGAAAGTTCCGACCAACTTACCCCCGAATTGAGTCAGCGCTTATTAGAAATGACCCAGGGTTCTAAGAGGTAATAGGGAATGGGGCATAGGGCTACATAGGGAGGGGGTAAAGGGGGTAGAGGGGGTAGAATTTTTAACTCAATACCCCTAACTCCGCGCCTCCTAACTTTTTAATCCAAAATCCATAATCTAAAATCTAAAATCCTATTCCCTATGCCCTATGCCCGATTCCCATTGAACTATAGACTGATGACAAGTCAAAAAAATTAAGCCGCAAGCAGGAAGAAAAGGTATGAATAAATTTTTTACACTAATGCTCAGATGTAAATAAATTAGAAATAACTTCTATGGCACTATATAAACTTGAAGATTTCGACCCCAACTATAAAGAAGTTTTTGGTGGCGAAGATATTAAGGATATGTCTCTTTATACTCAGGGAGGAGACAAAATTGGTTCCGTTCATGATGCTTTAGTAGACCATGAAGGTCGTTTTAGATATTTAGTTATTGATACTGGCCCGATATTTTTAGGCAAAAAAGTTTTATTACCAATCGGTCTTTCACGTCTCGATTACAGCCAAAAACGTGTCTATGTAGATGGACTTAATAAAGAGCAAGTAGAAAACTTGCCTCAATACGACGAGAGTATGACCGTTGATTACGAATATGAAGAGAAAGTACGCGGTGCTTATCGTGCGCCAGAAGCTAAAAATGTAGCTTATAACAAAGATACTTATAACTATCAAAATGATGCTTCTTTATACAATTTGAACGACCGCGATCACTCTAATATTAAACTTTACGAAGAGCGTTTAGTTACTAGCAAAACCCGCACAAAAACTGGTGAAGTATCTGTTGGTAAACATATCGAAACAGAAACCGCTAGAGTTTCAGTACCAGTTGAAAAAGAGCGAGTTGTAATTGAAAGAACTACACCTACAGGAGAAGCAACTGTAGTAGATCCCGATAAAGTTAACTTTGCTGAAGGTGAAGTTGCACGAGTTGAACTCTACGAAGAACAGGCTCAAATTAATAAAGAAGCATACGTGCGTGAAGAAGTAAAAGTTAAGAAAGTTGTAGAGCAAGATACAGTTGAAGGAAAAGAAACTATTCGTAGAGAAGAGTTAGATGTCGATACTCAAGGCGATCTGCGCGTCAATGATACCAATCCTGGTACAAACAAGCCTGTTTAATAATCGATTATAAATTTTCATAATTTACGAATAATAATTAATATTGCAATAAATATAGTATATTTGAATTATTCGTAAAAATTAAAAAACCCAGCTTTTTCAAAGAGCCGGGTTTTTTAATAGCTGATATTCTGATAGGTAACATAAAAGTTTCATATAACTCTCTAAAGTTAGACCTTAATTTATATCTTTAGATTGTTTAATTATGTTTAATTCTAAAACTTATAAAAAATAGTAGTTAGTAAAATATTTTTTGCTCAAGTCAGCAACAGCATATTCTATAAAGATTCGATATCTTAATTATAATCATCCAGTTTACAAAGGTTGCAATACCTTGATTAATATAGCAAATCTAAATTCGTTGATTCTCAAATCAAACATAATATACTACTTCTGATTGTGCTGAATAAACTCGAAGTCAGTCGGGGGGAAGATGAATTTCAAAGTAGTTTTTTTTAATCTTGTGAATAACGAAGAACAAAAATAGGATATAAGAATCATATGGCTCTTTATAAAGTTGCAGATTACGACCCTAATTATCGCGATGTTTTTCAAGGTCAAGACATCAAAGATATGACCGTTTATGCTGAAGGTAGCGATGATAAAGTTGGTACTGTAAGCGATATTTTAGTTGATGATGAAGGTCGTTTTCGCTATTTAATAGTTGATTTAGGTTTTTGGATTTTTGGTAAGAAAGTATTAATGCCCGTTGGACGTACTCGTATTGATTACAATGCAAGCCGTATTTATGCTCTTAGTATGACCAGAGAGCAAGCTGAAAACTTGCCTGAATATAACGAAAACCAAGTTGTAGATTACGATTACGAAGAAAATGTACGTGGTGTATATCGTACTCAACCTGTAGAAAGATCCGCAGCTCTCGAAGATTCTGCTCCCCTTGATGCACCAGCATACAAGGCAGCTAGCTATACCCGCGATACCTATAAGTACGATGAAGAACCTCATCTGTACAACGTTAACGATACCGATCATCAAAATATCAAACTCTACGAAGAGCGTTTAGTTGCTAATAAACAGCGTCGTAAAGCTGGTGAAGTGGCAATTGGCAAACACGTTGAAACTGAAACTGCGCGAGTTTCCGTACCTGTTGAAAAAGAACGTGTAGTTGTAGAAAGAGTAACTCCAACAGATGCTGGTAGAGCAGTTGCTCCCGGTGAAGCTAACTTTAACGAAGGTGAAGTAGCTCACGTAGAAGTTTACGAAGAAAATGCTGATGTCCGTAAGGAAGCATTCGTTCGCGAAGAAGTTAAAGTTAAGAAGGAAATCGAGCGCGATACCGTTGAAACTCAAGAAACAATTCGTCGTGAAGAGTTAGATGTAGATAGTGGTAATTTACCTACAGAGAAACGTTAACATCTGATGATGAAACTGGTTATTAGTTATTAGTTATTAGTTATTGGCTAATAGCTAATAGCTAATTTTTCGTTGAGAGAGAACAGAACGTGTACGCTCGTGGATAAAAGCGTAATCTTAGATTGAGAGGTCGAAAAATCAAATATTATTCTTATATAAATATCGATGAAAAATCAAATAACTGATAATAGTAATAATAGTTCTAATCAAACTAATCAAAAATCCAAAAGAGTAATTAATTTACTAGATAAACTTAAACTTAAAGTTAATAATTTTGACGTAGTTGATAGACAAGGTAGATTAATCGGTAAAGTTCAAGATTTGATGGTTAATGCCAATCGTCAGCTTAACTTTGTGATACAAAGATTATCTCAAGGTAATGAGACTAGTCCTTTTTTGCTATTGAATGGCAAACTAGTCCGTAAAATTGAGCCAAAGATTCAGCGTATTTTTACAATTATTGATGAATCGCAACTAACACAATTACCTGAATATACAGAAAAGGAAAATAAAGTAAATAATATGACAGATAATCTAAATACTCACCAACCTATTGACTATAAAGCAGATTCAGCTACTCCAGAAATTTCTCAAGAGAATCATTCAGAATTAGAATTTGTAGAGGAAATTGAAGAAGATATAATTCGTTTGTTAGGGGAGCGCTTGGTTGTCGAACGTAGCAAGCGCAAAATCGGTGAGGTTATTATCCGCAAAGAAGTGGAAACTCGGATGATACAAATCCCCGTCAGACGTGAAAAATTAATTATTGAAGAACCCGGTATCGAACCCAAGCAGCTTGCAGAAATTGATTTAGGTGAAGAAGAAATTTCACAAAATGAATTTCAGCAAAATCAATCGATGCTTAGTAGCGATATGAGCGGAGGTTTAACCGTCACTGGTGAATTCGACTCACCTAAGATTGCCTCTTTGATTCTTAACGCTATTCAATTAGAACAAAATCACGGTTGTAAGAAGGTACGAGTCAGTATTCTTGTAGAAGACGAAGAAAAACAGCAAAAATACCAAGAATGGTTTCAACGTACTTCTAAACCGTAAATAAAAATAATATCTCAGAAATATCTCAGAAATATCTCAGAAATATCTCAAAAATAATTTAGAGACTTGTTATGGCAAGTCTTTTTTATTGTCTATTAATTTTCATCAATTACCCCTACATTACATGATTTATTATCACTTTAAAACGGTATATTTCGTAACTAAAATCTCTGCATTGTCGGGGATCGCTGTGATTTGGGAACAACTATTAAACAAAACTTATCTGAAATAATATTATTCATATATACTATGTGTAAAGAACTATTAAGGAATACTTATTAAAGATTGTTGCAATAGCTTGATTTAATTGTTAAGGTATGTGTGATGAGAACGATAATGTAAATTCTTTTCTGGGAGATATATAACTTATCGGCTATATCTGCAACTAACAATTGTAAAAAATATTGGTTTAGGAACCGTAAGAGAGAGAAATCTGACCATTATTGCAAATATTTCAACCTATCTAGAAAAATAAACCATAAACAGCTTGTTTATATAGCTGCGAACAGATTTCACTTTTGTCGATATCCGTGTGAATCCCGATGAAAATATATCGGCAGAGAGCAATATTGCACTAATACCTAAAGTATGGAGGAAAAATAATGAATATTCAAGGATGTACAGCCTTAATTACTGGAGCTTCTCGTGGTATTGGAAGAGCGATCGCACTAGAATTAGCTCAGCAAAAAGTCAAACGATTAATACTGGTTGCACGCTCCCGCGATAAGTTAGCCGAAGTTGCAAAGCTTGTTGAAGCGATGGGTGTTGAAGCCGTAATTATGCCTTTAGATTTGACAAAGCCAATGTTTGTAAAGGTTGCGGTGGCTCAACTTTGGCGCAGCTACGGGCAAATTGATATGCTGGTAAATTGCGCCGGTGTAGCTCACCAAAGCTCGTTTTTACAAAGTAAGTTACCTCAAGTACAAGAAGAATTATCTTTGAATTTTTTGGGAACTTACACTATGACTCACATGGTGGCACGACGGATGGTAAAACGAAACCACGGAACAATTGTTAACGTATCGAGCTTGATGGGGAAAGTTGCAGCCCCCACAATGGCTACTTATTCTGCGACTAAGTTTGCAATCTTAGGATTTACCGAAGCCTTACGTCGCGAGTTAGCACCACACAATATAAAAGTAGTTTCATTGTTGCCAACATTGACAGACACCGAAATGGTGAAAGATTTGCAACTATATCGCGGAGTGATCCCGATGTCACCAGAAAAAGTAGCGCAAGCATTTGTTAAAGGATTGCGAAAAGACTCATCAGAGATTTTAGTAGGTTGGCAGAGTCATTTAGCAATATGGTGTCAGCGTTTGGCACCCTGGTTATTAGAGATAGTCTTAAGACTCGCATCACCACAGACAAAAGCACCAAGGATACAGCAGTATTATCAGAGGTTGGTAGGTAGTTGGTAGGTTGGAATTAGAGGGGGAGGAGGGGGTAGAGAGGAGAGATGAGGTAGAAAATTCTTAATTCGTAATTAGTGCTTTGTCTTATTAGTTTTGATGATTTTTCCCCAGTCAGATTTATATGACTTTAGCTATTAGACTGGGGTTTACAACCCCAGTTGGCTTAGGGCAAAAACCTGTCCTAATTAAGGGAATATATTCAAGGGAAGAAACCAGTAAAGCTAGGACACGATTAATAAAGATTGGTATCAATGAATTATGCTGTTTTTACTTATGCTCCCACTCACCCAAAAACGCAAAAGCAGCCCAATAATTAGGATTGCGCCATTTTTCTTGATTCCACATCTTCAACTGTGTTGCTCTCAAGGCTTGATTCGCTGACTTGCCTTCCTGCAACATCTGCTTATAAAATTCTTGCATAAATACTGCGGTACCTTCATCGCTAACCTGCCACAGCGACACTACCAAACGCTCTGCACCCGCATACATCAATCCTCTTGTCAAGCCTACTAATCCTTCTCCTTGAATTTCTTTACCCAATCC
>JBARZF010000606.1:0-7592 GCA_049649675.1 Rivularia sp. (in: cyanobacteria)
CTTTGTACTAAATCGAACTTATTTTTTTAGTGAAATTACTATATCAATAATTAAGCTGTATTTCTGTCATTTATTTTACAAATAGAAATCCGGTTTGATTAATGAAATTACTGGTTTAGATAGGAAATAGGGAATAATGAACGAATTATTAATTAATTTATCAGTTGTTTTTTCCAAGCCCACAGGTATAAGTAACTATGCTACTAATCTGTTCCCTTATCTAAAACATCTTCAACCTACATTATTAACAAGTGGCAGCTATCCGAACTTTAATTGCTACCCAATTCCGGATAATCTTACACCCGAGAGAGGTACTAAAGGGCATTTCAATAGGCTTGTATGGACGCAATTCAAATTACCGCAAGTCTATCGCCAGCTCAAAGCTCAGCTTCTATTTTCTCCTCAACCGGAAGCACCTCTCTACTCCAACTGTCGTCATATCGTTACCGTACACGACGTAATACCTCTACGTTTTCCCGAACGTTTATCGCCTCTAACGTACTATCACCGTTACTATATTCCTCAAGTACTCTCACAAGCGGAACATATAATTTGTAATTCCAAAGCTACCGCTAAAGATATTTGTGACTTTTATGATATTAAAGCTAGTAAGATTACGCCGATTTATTTGGCTTATGATGCAAAAAATTTCCGTCTACTCAACGATTTAAAAAAGAATAATAAAAATCGCCCCTACTTTCTTTACATAGGTAGACACGATTCCCACAAAAATTTGTCCAGAATTATAACTGCCTTTGCTGATTTAAAACAGCAAATTAGCAATTACGAAGATTATCAACTATGGTTTGCAGGCTCTTCTGACAAACGTCATACTCCTAAATTGCATTCTCAAATTGAGGAATTAGGAATTCAACATCAAGTTAAATTCCTAGATTATGTAACTTATCAAGAATTGCCAAAAATCATAAATCAAGCCATTGCTCTAGTTTTTCCTAGCCTCTGGGAAGGTTTTGGTTTTCCAGTTATTGAAGCAATGGCTTGCGGTACTCCCGTAATTACCTCCAATCTCTCATCTCTACCCGAAGTTGCTGGTGACGCTGCAATTCTTGTCAATCCTTATAACATGAGAGAAATTACTCAGGCTATGCAAATAATTGCTACAGACGAACGGACGCGATCGCAACTTTCTTCAAGAGGTCTTAAGCAAGCCAGTAATTTCAGTTGGGAAAAAACAGGACAAGCCACTACCGAAGTATTAAAAAAATATCTTTAAAAGGGTTAGTTGTTAGTTGTTAGTGGTTAGTTGTTAGTTGTTAGTGGTTAGTTGTTAGTTATAAAATTCCTCACTCTTAACTCCTAACTCCTAACTCCTGTAGAGACGTAGCAGTGCTACGTCTCTACACTGCTAACTATATTTATGATGTTCCGACTGCACCGGAGTAAACTGTACCCCGCTGTATATCCATAGTCAGAATTGCTCCATCCCTAATCATTTGAGTTGCATTTTTAACACCAACTATTACAGGTACCCCAAGACGCAATCCAATTACGGCAGCATGAGAAGTAAGACTTTCTTCCTCAGTGATAATACCGCTAGATTTGCGAATTGCTTCGACAAAATCCGCATTTGTGCTTGAGGCTACTAAAATCTCTCCTGGATTAAAATTATTTAGGTCTATACCGCTATCAGCTACCCGTGCGCGACCGCTGACAGAACCTTGTCCTAATCCTATACCTTGTCCGAGTACGGCAGTTACAACTTCAACTTTAATTAAATCGGTAGAACCGGAAATTCCTTGAAGAGTACCCGCACTCATGACGACTAAATCGCCTTCGTTTAATAAACTTTTCTCTTGAGCGACGTTGATAGCTGCTTGAAAGGTTTGACCAGTTGAAGGTAGCTCTAAAACTAATAATGGTTTGACTCCCCATACTAATTGCAGTTGTCTGGCGACGTTTACATGGGGTGTTATTGCCAAAATCGGAGTGCGAGGACGGAATTTAGACACGTTACGGGCAGTAGCGCCAGTTTGAGTAAGTGTCATAATTGCAGCCGCCTCAAGCTGTTGGGAAATTTGACCTACTGCTTGAGAAATAGCATTAGGAATCGAACGTCTGGGGTCTGGTAATTGATTAGTATTTTTACTTGGAAAATCTTCTTTCTCAATGCGTTCGGCAATTCGGGCCATTGTGGCTACTGCTTCTACCGGGTATTTACCGACTGCCGTTTCGTTAGAAAGCATGACTGCATCCGTACCATCTAGGATTGCATTGGCTACATCGGATACTTCCGCCCGAGTTGGACGAGGATTGCTAACCATACTATCTAACATTTGGGTAGCGGTAATAATGGGAATACCCAAACGGTTTGCAGTGGCGATTAAACGCTTTTGCAGCACGGGGACATCTTCTGCCGGGAGTTCTACGCCTAAATCCCCTCTTGCTACCATTACACCATCACACAAAGCCAGAACAGCTTCCATTTGTTCAATAGCTTCGTGCTTTTCAATTTTGGCTATTACTGGTACTTGTTTTCCGGCGCTGGAAATTAACTCCTTAATTTCCATTACATCTTGTGGATTGCGGACAAAGGAAAGGGCTACCCAATCGACACCTTGGTCTAAACCGAATACTAAATCCTCGCGGTCTTTATCGGTTAATGCCTTGATAGACAAATAAACACCGGGGAAATTAACACCCTTGTTGTTAGAAAGCTTACCTTCGACCGTAACGCTACAATGCAAATCGCCCTTTTCTTTGTCTACCTCCACTACCTGCATTTCCACTTTTCCATCATCGAGAAGAATATTCGCGCCAACAGGAACTTCCTCTGCCAAATGCTCGTAGGTAATGCAGCTAATATCTTGAGTGCCAACAACTGGACGGTTAGTCAAAGTGAAGCGATCGCCCTTGGCTACCACTATCGATCCATTTTCAAATTTACCCAAGCGAATTTTGGGACCCTGCAAATCTTGCAGAATCGCCACTGGTTTATTTAATTCAAATGCTGTTTGCCGAATCAACCGAATATTACGTTGATGATCGGCATGGCTTCCATGTGAAAAATTAAGCCGCAGCGTTGTTGCACCTGCTTCAATGAGAGCCTTAAGGACTTCAGGGCTGCTCGTAGCAGGTCCAATAGTGGCAACAATTTTTGTCCGGCGTACTGAATCTCTTAGTTCCATAGGGGGGCTGCTGTATAGCGCTTCTAGCTAGGGAATAATCGTAGATGAAACTGAAACTTTTGTCTGTGGCTAGAAACGCATTCTACAGAAATTAAAATTCCTAAACCATAAAATCTTCTCATAATATCTACACCGTTTCGCTTTTTTTTATTGATAATTCTTTACTGGTAACTGGTAACTGGTAACTGATAAGTGGTAACTGTTGACTGTTGACTGATGCGCGATCAATGCAAAAATATAAATAAATGTTGATTCACAAAACTTTATTATCTCTTAGTCTGTGTCGTATACTCGCAAATATTTGGAAAATAAGGAGTTAACAATGCTGATGTCGGAGGCAAAATCGCCACTGACACTCCCCCCCAAGGAACTTTTGTCCCCACCCGGTGGTTTTAATCCCACTGTGCGAATGTTTTTAGGAGCTATTGGGATTGTAATTCTATCTGTACTAGGTTATTGGGTTTGGCAATGGCCGCAATGGATATGCTTCTGCATGAACGTTATTGCCTTGCATATGTCAGGTACGGTAATTCATGATGCTTGCCACCAGTCTGCTCATCGCAATCGGACAATTAACGCCCTGATGGGACATGGTAGTGCGTTGATGCTTGTTTTCGCATTTCCGGTATTTACGAGAGTGCATTTACAGCATCATGCGAATGTTAATGACCCAGAAAATGACCCAGACCATTATGTTTCGACAGGTGGTCCGCTATGGTTAATTGCAGTTCGCTTTTTCTACCATGAGATATTTTTCTTTAAACGCCGTTTATGGCGCAAAAATGAACTTCTCGAATGGTTTATAAGTCGCCTTATAGTCATAGCTATTGTTATTGTTTCAGTGCATTTTAACTTTCTGGGCTACATTCTCAATTTTTGGTTTGTACCGTCAGGTATCGTTGGTTTGGCACTAGGCTTGTTTTTTGACTATTTGCCGCATCGTCCCTTCGTGGAACGCAGCCGTTGGAAAAATGCTCGGGTTTACGCAAGTCCGATTCTCAACGTCTTGATTTTGGGTCAAAATTATCATCTAATTCATCATCTATGGCCTTCAGTAGCTTGGTATAATTATCAACCTACATACCGTTTGATGAAGCCACTTTTGGATGAAAAAGAATGCCATCAATCACTAGGTTTGCTTAGAAAAAAAGACTTTCTAGAATTTATGTATGACCTAGTTTTAGGAATTCGTTTTCACTCGAAGAAGGAGTAGAGGAATAGGTAATAGGTAATAGGTAATAGGTAATAGGTAATAGGTAATAGGTAATGGGTAGTAGAGCATTGGTTGAAAATTTTACCTTGTCCGGATTGATAATCCTCAATTCCTAATTACCAATTACCAATTACCAATACCCAAATTTAAATGTCGCTAGATATACTTTGAGCCTGTATAATTTCGGTATGAGGATTAAATTGCAATCTGTTTAAAGATTCTGTGAAAAACACAAAACCTTTATAGGCAGTAGCATATTTATAGATTTTGGTGAAAAATCCCTCTGCTGTTTCAACCACCAGCGGTTCTTCACTTTTAGAAACAATTGTCATAAAATCTTCCGACTTTATCCGAACTCCAGTTCCTCTGTCAGTGAAGACTCTTCCACCAATCGCTGCTGGTTGAGTCGCGTCACAACCGTCAAACTTCATAGTACTTTAAGTATTTTCACATAGAATTGGGTACATTCTACACTTTTGACTATATTGTTGACTGTGATGCTTGTAACGGCTGGGGTAAATTCCAGTCAGGACGAAGTTTAGAAGCATTACGTAAATAAATATGGCTTATGGTGGTGGAAGATTTGATGTATGTGTGGACTAAAATCCGAATGCACTTTTCCAAGCTCCCTGGAACATACATTTGTTGTACATCTATCATCGGAACATTATTCCAATCCGAACGATAGCGAGCCACAGCAGCCGGGAAAATAGCATCTAAATCGGATGTTACCGAAAAAGTAACGCTAATCATATCCGTTGGATGCAGGTTATTACGTTTTTCTATTTCGTCTAACATTTCCATTACAGCTTCCTGGATTGCTTCAACCGTATTTTCTGAAACGGTTGTTGCTCCACGAATTGCCTGCATTCGCCATTCCACGTAAAAATCCTCCTAATTAAAAACACGAGTCATTAGTCATTATTCATCAACTTTGAGTAAAGAACAATTGAGTGATAACTAATAACTAATAACGAATGACTATGTTTTATTTTTCTTTGAATTGGGAGCATCGAAATTTTTGAAAAATATATCGTAGTACGTTCACGTTCACCGGAGGTGCGGCTCAGTGTGTCCGAAGAACAAGCATCTTGCTCACTATATGTATCGAGCGAGCAAGATGCTCGCACTACAAAGTAGAGGATTTGGGATGCTAACTTTGAATTAACTGCTTAGTTTAAGGGCGATACAGCCACAAAGGTAAACCAGACGTAGATAGTTCAAATTCTAACCAATCAATTTTAGATGTCAGTCCATTTTTAACTTTGTTACCTGGTAAAATCTTGCTGTACCAAGGCTTGGGTTCTTCTAAGGTATAAACTTCGGTTTTTTCTGGATCGAGATTTACCAATTCTGCTGCCCAACGACGAGCATCTTCCTCAGTTCCTAATCTATCTACAACCCCTAATTCCACAGCTTGCTCTCCGGTAAAAATTCTACCGTCAGCGAAGGTTCTAACTGTTTCGGGCGTTAAATTACGTCCCTCTGCAACTGTTTGCACAAACTGCCGATAACTTGTATCAATCAATTCTTGCAAAATAGTTTCTTCACTATCAGTTAGTTCTCTATCGAAAGACAAAATATCCTTATAAGGGCCGGATTTTATTACCTTAAAGGAAACACCAATTTTATCTAATAAGCGTTGTAAATTGTTTCCGCGCAAGATCACACCGATACTACCCGTAATCGTTCCGGGATTAGCCATGATGTGTTCTGCCCCCATACCGATGTATACACCCCCGGAAGCAGAAATATTGCCGAAACTGGCAACAATCGTCATTTTTTCACGCAAACGCTTCAGGGCACTGTAGATTTCTTGCGAGTCTCCTACCGTACCGCCAGGGCTATCAATCCGTAATAATAGAGCAGGAAATTTTTTCTCCTCTACAGTTTTGAGTGCTTCCAAAACTCTTTTGCGAGTAGTACCTGCGATCGCGCCAGTAACTTCTATCTTGGCAATTTGCTTGCGAAACTTTGACTTAAAAGGCCAAACCATGAGCAGTAAACAGAACCTTGCGATATTTTTTGTTTAATAAGACTTACACATCAACAACGGAAATATAATATTCCAGAAGTTGATATCCCCCTAACTCCCCACTAATTTAGGACGATTTTTATAAATCCTATGTGATTTAAAACATTAACTTTAATTTTAAAATGCGTAAAGCATCTGCTATTAAAAATTTAAGCAGACGCAAAACTATAAGCTAAATTTGATAAATTTTTCTGTCTTTAAATGTATTTTAGTTTTCTTTAAAAAGTTTTCTGCTAAACAATTTTATTTAACGATCAAACATTTCTTGTTAATTTTCTAATATTCTACAATTAATAAATACCATAGTCTTCAGCTTTAATACTAGAGTTAAAGAGACTAAAACCAAAAAAATCGCACAGCATAGAATCTACCACTTAAGAATCTAACCGTAAAATTTGACACCTATAGTATACATAAGTATCGAAAAGCGCTCCAACAAAGCTACAAGTTAAACAAATTACAAGCAAACCTTGTAGAGGGGTACCGCTACCAAAAGCAGCTAGGAACTCAGAGATTTGAGTTGCGATTATTTGACCCAGCATTTGTAAACCGGGAAGCAAACTTAAAATCGATAAAATCAATAATGCTACCCCAACAAATATCATTGGAGCCACGAAACTAAAAATAATCGTCAGAAGCAAAGAGCGAAGAAAGCTTGTAAACATGGTCATGAGAAATTATTCCATGATGATGATTAACAACAGTTGGTGTCTGTCACCTTCTACAATAAGCGCAATTATGCTATATCAAACCGCATTTAAAGAATCTTAAGTTTTAATTAAAATATGTTCATATAGTTTGTAGTCTATATATTTTTATTTGAAATGGCATTAATTTCATCAAATCCACCATATCTTAAGCCTTAACCTCGTACTACAATTTTTTTGATATCGATGCATACAGTTAATAACACTCTTGATTTATGAGAATACTGTTTTACTTAAGTTAATGTAAACCCGATTTTAGAAGTTAGGAGTTAAGAATGAACAGATGATAACTGATAACTGGTAACTGATAACTGATAACTGATAACTGGTAACTGATAACTGGTAACTGATAACTGATAACTGGTAACTGATAACTGATAACTGATAACTGATAACTGATAACTGATAACTGATAACTGATAACTGATAACTGATAACTGATAACTGATAACTCTTTTTAACCTTTTGTCGATATCTTTCGCTATTATGAC
>JBARZF010000607.1:0-1913 GCA_049649675.1 Rivularia sp. (in: cyanobacteria)
ACAGTTAATCGGGGAAATTTAACATCGGCATTACCTAAGCGTTCTAAAAGGTTTTCTGCTTGGGTTTGGGGGATAGAAGCTAGAGGTGCAATCTCTGCTCGTAAGGCTTCTGGATAATTCATTTGCCTAATAACCCACAACACATTCATATCTTGGATTAAATCTTCACTTTCTAAGCTATAAGTTCTGTCTCCAAAATCATAAACTCCTTTTGCCTTAAGATTGTTATGGTTTGTATAACCAAAAATTTTTATCCAACCATCATCGGGATTTACTTGTATTGCAATGTAATAATCAGCAACCAATTCCGGAATATCTACCCATTCCTGGGGTACCCGCAATTCATCATCATCCATTGCTAGGGTGGGAATTAATATTAGACGGGATGTATCAAAAGTAATTGCTGTACCGTTGACTACTTCCCAAAAACTCGGCAATGCCGCAGAATTGGGGTATACTTTGCCGCTGGGAGCAACTTCTTCTCTAAACCAAGGTAAAAATGCTTGCAAGCAAAGTTGATTTATCCAAGCACGTTGATAAGCACCTGGGGTTGAGTATGCTTGTTCTTGCATCTGGAATTGGGGTATTTCCAGATGTAACTGGTGTGAGTCAATAGTAGGTGGGGGAGGTGAGTTAAACATAATGAGCTAAGTTAAATGTAAACAGTAAAAGCTAAAAAGAAAAAATATAAAAAATAAGCTGATGTGCGGCTAAATTGTATAAGAGGATGTTTTCAAAGTATTATATTTTACTTTCAGCACCTCGGAAACCTAACCCCCCTGCCCCCCTTCCCTATGAGGGAATGGGGGTTTCAAAGCCTCTCTCCTACAAGGAGAGAGGTACTCTACGAGAAAACGCTCCGCGTTCATGGAGAGAGGTTTGGAGTATCGTTATTGACGCATTATTACATCCTCTAAGACAAAAATCTAAAGTTCTTGTAGTGCGGGCATCTTGCCCGCTAGTCATATATAAATTAAATACACAACAGTTATAAATTAAATACACAACAGTTTAAACAAATATAAATCTACTTTTAGTTTTTACTTGTGTTGGCATGGCTGTAGTGGAATTGAAACCATTCCTCTAAGCTCGTATTTATTGCATCTATTACGTCGGATTTTGGGGAAATATGCAGGGTGTTTTGACTCCATTGGGTAAGAGTCAGCAACAATGACTTCTTAATACTACTGAGACGGCGAGAAACCGTATATTGTTTAATATTTAATTGTGCAGCAATTTCTTTTTGAGTCACTTGTTCGCTGTAGTATAGTTGCAGCAATTGTTGTGACTGAGTATCTAGTGCGGTTATTGCTTGCTGTAACACTTGATTTAACTGAATTTGTTGATTTGCTAGATTCGCAGTTTCTTCTTGTTGAATAATTTCTGCAAGTAAAGATGTTTCCCCATCCCCAGGCAATATATCTAATAAACTACTACCTTCACCTTCAAAGAGCGGGGAATCTGCCGAGATAACTTTGGGATAGAGGAAATTACGAACAGAAGAAGCAGCAGATAACAGCCATTTTTCTATAGTTTGATGATTAATTATGGGAGTTGGTGAACTCAATCTATTTAAACGTTCTGTATTATAAAGATGAGTAATAGCTTCCCAAGTCTGAGCATCTGGTTGATTAAGCTGGCGAATATTTGTATTGTCACCTGTATAAAGTTCTTTAAAGCATTCCCAAGCTAAAACGTAGCTTTCAATAATCTGAGTATTCAAACCCATATTTTGCAATGATTTTACCAGTCTTTTACGACTCACTTTATGTAATAAACCCCAATCCGAACAAATATCTGTTTCCCGCCGTAAGCGTAACTCATCTTTAATAATCCGCTTAAAAGCTAATTCTGCATAGCTTTTTAAATGGGAACTGTATTCGGGGTTAAAACTCTTGAGTATTTTAGCAAGA
>JBARZF010000608.1:0-3741 GCA_049649675.1 Rivularia sp. (in: cyanobacteria)
TAAAGATTCACCCGTAGTAGCTACTTTAGATTTATCAAATTTATCAATACTCCGACAAAACCATTCCCATGTTTTATTTAAGGCTTCTAAATAGTCTTGGTGCCCATCCTTTTTTATCCCAGGAAGCTGTTGAATAACTATCAGCAAATTATTTAAAGCTTTCTGTCTTTGCGGGGTACCTTCTTCGTAACGACACACTTCCTCAATTAATTGTTGAAGTTGTTCATCCACTCCTTTTATTCTCCAAACCTGTGACTAATTCATTTTTCTAACTTTGACAGCAATATCTTACCCAACACATCAATAAATTAATTGTTGTATAAATCACTTTAATATTTCAGTTTTAGGTAATATTCTTATTAAAAAGACAATAAGTTTATAGTAGTATTCTTTTACTCGGTAATGGTTAATTAAAGGTTAAGCGTGTATTTGATCTCAAAGTTGCAATACCCGCTTATGGGTATAGCTACACGAACAAAGCCTGCGAAGGCAGGCTAAGAAATCTTTAGCCTACGAAGGTAGGCTTTGTAAATATAGCCCCAGTCTTCTAGACTGAGGGCTGCTGATGCGAGCATTTAAAGAGTTTAAATTTATCAAATTTTAATTAACAACTATTTCTTCACCCATCCGCTCTTCCAAAAAATCCATTAATCCATCCACATCTCGATTAACTTGTTCAAAACAGACGGGTGGTGGAGTTTCTGGTTCAAAATAAACTAGCTTGATTTGCTCTTTACCAATACCTATCATCAAAACTTCCACTTCAGGTTTATGATTCTTAACTAAACCCAAAATTTCCTGAAGCTTATTATCAACATTATCGTTAAACTTTTCAATTGCCTCTTCAGGGCAATATACAAAATGCGGCTTTGGTTGTAAATCAATACCAATAGTACCCTGACTATTACCATTTTGCTGCCAAAGTGCCCAACTTAGCGCCGCTAACTCAAGATGATGCGCTTTCACAAATTTGTCCAGCTTATGCAGCCATTTAGGTTGGGGTGTATCGGGTTGGGTACTAGCAAACATGATTATATCTGTAGAATACGCATTTATATAATCATCTCACAGTTAGCAGTTAACAGTTAGCAGTTAGCAGTTAACAGTGAGCAGTTAGCAGTTAGCAGTGAGCAGTTAGCAGTTAGCAGTTAGCAGTGAGCAGTTAGCAGTGAGCAGTTAGCAGTTAGCAATTAACAGTGAGCAGTTAATAGTTAAATCTTGATTCTTATCTTGAAATTAGTTGATGCGGCTAGTATATAAAGTACGTTTAAATTCACATCTTCCATCATTCGCAATAAGCCTTCACAACCGCCTCGGAATAAATTCCAAGGCTAATATACAAAGTACGTTAAAACGCACTAAAATCCTTCTACAGTCCTATTTCTCTGATATCTTGCACCAATGTCGTTAAGCTTTCACAACCGCCTTGTAAGCCGGAGGCGCATCGAACAGAGAAATCAATTTCAGGGCTGCATATATAAAGTACGTTAAAACGTACTAAAAGCTTTACTCAGTCTTATGAAGGAAGACTTTGTATATAAGCCTGGGAATTTATTCCAAAGCGGTTGTTGAGAATGCTGCAAGATGTCAGATTTATAGGACTTTCGCTATTAGACGGGGGTTTGCAACAAGAAGACGGTGTTGATAATGGTGCAATATCTGAATTAAAACACACTATAATAAGCCCAAAAATTTGCCCAGTCGTCTTAAGACGACTTCGTATATTAGCCTGGGAATTTATTCCAAGGCGCTTAATAAGCCTTATTGAAAATGTTGAATAAGCCATAACTGCTCACTGCTCACTGTTAACTGCTCACTGCTCACTGCTCACTGCTCACTGTTAACTGCTCACTGTTAACTGCTGACTGCTCACTGTTAACTGCTCACTGTTAACTGTTAACTGTTAACTGCTCACTGCTCGCTGTTAACTGGTAACTGCTCGCTGCTTGGTGGTAACAGTAGTTGCTTGGGTTTGAGATGTGCTTTCATCCGAATTAGCAAAAATGCGATTGGAATACTCAGAATAAAACCAATGACAATAAAAAACATCCAGATAGTATGCCATTCCAAAATTCCTTCAACTCCGGCAACTTCGTAAAAGAAGCGATTATTCGCGATTAATTTGGGAGTTGATTCGTTTTTGGGAATCTCAAACAAGAATTCGTAATATGGATAATGGTCGTTACTAACTTGTCCACCGTTAGCTGCTATAAATAAATATGGTTGCTGATTTTTATCTTCAGCTTCAACTACTATTCCCTCAAGCCGCTTGCCATCACCTTTAGATATCAAATCTCCGCTGACAGAATCGGATATTAATTCACCATTATATCCCGGCTCTCCTTCGTATAATAGTTCAGTTTTTTCTAAATAATTGTATAAAGAATTTAGTTTATCTACAGAAATATAAGAAGTCTTTTTTGGCAACTTTGCTTTTTCAGACAGATTTAGAACAATACGAGTTTGATCGCAATATTCCGTGTTGCATTTTCCGGTACCGCAACTGCTTTCAAGATTTTCAACACCTTTTGTTATGTCTTTTATGCAGGAATTTGAGGTATCTATTTTAAAAATTCTGCTCCCATCATTTCTTTTGATGCTAGAAACGGGAGTAATTGAACGAATTTTATCAAATTCTTCAACTTTTTGAGGCAATTCCGGAGGGCTGAAATAATATCCCCAATAAGATTTAGAAATTAATATTGAAGCAATAAAGCCAGCGAAAACTGCACTCCCGAAAGTAAGTAAAAATGCTAGTATGATTCCAAAAGGTTTTGGATGAGAATTATTCTTCATCAGTATAAATAATGGTATAACTCAAAACACTGTTATAACTACTAATAGTGTTTCTATCAAGTTATATAATGTCCGGAAACAATGATCAATTATCAATTATCAGTCTCGATTTGTAGGTTGGGTTAGACAGCAAAAGCAAATTAGGTTTGTAACGAATTTGTATATTCTTGTGTCGTAACCCAACATCACGGTTAATCATGGAACGATCTTATTTTTTATCCAAATTAAATAATCATCAATAAACAAATTTGTAGTTGTAGGTTGGGTTAGACACGAAAACCAAATTCGATTTATAACAATGATTTAAGTAACCCAACATTGCTACTTATTCACAAATCCGGTTTTTCATCAAGGTTAATTGGTGCGTTACGGCAATTTCAACTTTTTTATTTTCTCTTCAAACTTCTCGCAGCCGTAACACACCCTACACCCGATAACTGTTAACTGCTAACTGCTAACTGACTTCAACCCAGTTGTAGGTTGGGTTAGACACGAAACGCAAATTAGAATTGTAACGAATTTGTATATTCTTGTGTCGTAACCCAACATTGCTACTTATTCGCAAATCCGGTTTTTCATCAAGGTTAATTGGTGCGTTACGGCAATTTCGACATTTTTATTTACTTATGAAATTTCACGTAGCCGTAACACACCCTACATTTAACTGCTAACTGCTAACTGATTTCAACCCCGATTGTACTCTCCATAAACTTGCGTAAATTCCGTTGTGTGCTAACAATTCTTCGTGAGTGCCGGATTCTACGATTTCGCCGTATTCTACAACATATATGCGATCTGAATTGCGAATGGTGGAAAGACGGTGAGCGATCGCAATGGTTGTTCTATCTACGGTAATTCGTTCTAAAGAGCGGGCGATGGCTGCTTCTGTTTCGTTATCTACGGCTGAGGTGGCTTCGTCTAATATCAAGATTGGCGGATTTTTTA
>JBARZF010000609.1:0-1938 GCA_049649675.1 Rivularia sp. (in: cyanobacteria)
GAATACAAACATTGCAAGAGTTATTGCCTACTTATTATCAGCGATGGCAGAAACGCGAGAATCTATTTAAAGAAGGTGCTGTACCCCAAGATATGGCTTTGCAAGCGCAACAAGATTATAAAAATGCCCAAGCACAAATAAATGAGGCTAAATCTCAGTTAAACCAATTGGATTTGAAGGAAACTGATGCAGAACGTCAGTACATGAATAATCTTAATCAAGTTAATGAATTGGAAGCACAATTAAAAGCTTTGGAAAGCCGTCAAGCAAGCCAACAAGAAGAGGATTTAAATATTGTTAATAACCGTAAAAAAGAGATTCAGGAAACAGAAAGTTTAATTACACAATTAGAATTAAAATTGCAAAATAGCAGTCAAATTACTAGTAACTATACAGGAACAGTTTTGGAAATTACTGCTAAACCAGGACAACAATTAGAACCAGGTGGAGGAATTGGAACTATTGCTGCACAAAAGTCATCTGCAAAGTTAGTAAATGTTGCTTTTTTACCAGTAAGTGAAGGTAAGAAAATTAAACCAGGAATGTCCTTACAAATTACTCCTTCAACTGTGAAAAGAGAAGAATTTGGTGGTATTGAAGGAAAGGTAACAAAAATATCTGCATTTCCCGTAACAAAACAAGGTGCAGCCAGTTTAATTGGTAATCCTGATATTTTACCGGGAATAATGACTCAAGGACCCCAAATTGCTGTTTTTAGCGAACTACAACCAGATACTTCTACTGTTAGCAAAAGCAAATATAAATGGTCTTCATCCAAGGGACCAAAGTTAGAAATCACACCAGGAACCACAAGTTCTGTGCGAATAACAGTTGAAGAAAAAGCACCGATTACCTTTGTTTTACCTATTTTGAAAGATTGGACAGGGATGGGATGAAGTAAGAAGTAAGAAGTAAGAAGTAATGAGTAATAAAATTGTAGGGTGTGTGACGCTACGAATAAATATGAACGTAGTAATAAGACATAAGAGCGTCACGCACCAACGAATTTCTGTGACTGGCACAATTTGATTGTAGGGTGTGTAACGCTACGAATAAATATGAACCTATTAATAAGACATAAGAGCGTCACGCACCAACGAATTTCTGTGACTGGCACAATTTTATTGTAGGGTGTGTGACGCTACGAATAAATATGAAGGTAGTAATAAGACATAAGAGCGTCACGCACCAACGAATTACTGTAACAATATTGTAAGAAGTAAAAAGTAAATTATATAAATAAATTCGGTGTCTTCAAATTATTTTTATTTTTTCACTTTTTCACTTTTAAATTCTACCTTGTTTGGTAAAACTCAACTCCATAAATACTTTTGTACAATTATGCCATTTAAAGAAGTTTGTCAAAACCTATTCAAAATCAAATCAAAACTTCAGCCTCTTCGCCGCACACCCACATTATTACAAATGGAGGCTGTAGAATGCGGTGCAGCATCTTTGGGGATGATTTTAGGTTATTATCATCGAATTGTTCCCTTAGCAGAATTACGACAAGCTTGTGGTATTTCCAGAGATGGAAGTAAAGCTTCAAATATTCTCAATGCTGCTCGTAGTTATGGCTTACAAGCAAAGGGTTTCAAGGTCGATTTAGAAGGATTACAACAAATAGTATGTCCCTATATTGTCTTCTGGAATTTTAATCATTTTTTGGTTATTGAAGGCTTTAGTAAACAGCGAGTTTATCTCAACGATCCAGCATCAGGAAGACGCACGGTTAGCTTACAGGAATTTGGCGAGGCATTTACCGGAGTTGTCTTAGTATTTGAACCGAGTTCAGAATTTCGCAAAGGAGGGAAAAAACCAAGTTTATGGTTAGCATTATCCTCACGATTAAGAGGTTCAATATGGTCATTAATTTATTGCATATTAGCAGGTTTTTTACTCGTTCTTCCTGGATTAGCAATGCCCACATTCTCTCAA
>JBARZF010000610.1:0-5958 GCA_049649675.1 Rivularia sp. (in: cyanobacteria)
TTATAAGGATGAAAATCTCTTCAAGCCTTAAGTATTGAATATTACCTTACTGCAAAAGGGCAATACTTAAAAGAATAAGTTTGACTATCAGTACATCTCTTACTGAGAATACTTTATGGCAAATACATTACCATTTAATCCCCAAACATACAGCAAATATAATCTTGTTTGCCAGTGTTGAATACCAACTCAATTTCTAATTATTTATACAATAAAACTATACGCAAAAACACAGTCTTTAACTATAAAGTTTTGATAAAGAATGCCGCGAACATAAGGTAGGAAAGGTCTATATATTTAACATACAAACATTTCCTACTTATTTTACTTTTCTGTCTTTATTACGCTATTTTATCAAATAAAGGTCAATTTTTAATTATAAATATGTTTATTCCTTACTGATGCTATGTATAAGACAGTTGCGTAAGTCCTGATAAAATACGTTATGGTTCAACGATGAAACTAAAACCTGCTGTATCGTATCCATTTCCATTCCGTACCCCGATCGGGAGTTTTTATCTTTTTCCAATAATTAAACTCAACGAGGTTCTCGCCAACCCCGTTGGTCTTCAAAACCGGACTTGAAACTTTCACAACAGGACGGCTCCTCAATATCTCGGTGCTTGTCACGCACATCTCATGCCGCTTAAATCTATGGCGGTTTTTTCGTCGTGGCAATGTCGATGCAATAATTGGAAATTTTTGTATTCATCCTTACCACCTTGTGAGCGGGGAATGATATGGTCGATTTCCATTAAATCATCTTCTTTAAAGTAGAGTCCGCAACGTGAGCATTTACCTTTCTGTTTTTTGAGAAGTAATGAAATTCTCTTATTAGCTTCCGGGTGTTTTCCCATTCTGGAACTCCAGTAGACCCAATCTCCGTCAAAAGGACTTCTTTTTGCTTGCACTTTTATATGCCTTTGAATAGAAGTTTCCGTATGTCGGGAAATCTTTTTAAGTGAGTCTTTTTCAGTTTTTGCGAATCTCCAACCGTTCCCTTTATCAATCAGCCAATACTTGTTAGATATCCAATATTGGCTTTTTGTTGGGTGGCGGTGGACTGCCCAGTTTTTTTATTGCTGGTACATCCAATTATCTAGCGTTGAGTATGCCTTGCTGCTTACCACTGTAGAAAAGTAATTAGACCATCCCGTTATTACCGGATTAAGTTCATTAATAAGTTTCAACTGTGTTGATTTGTAACCATTTATCATGTGCTTCAAACGACTCAGTTAAATGTTCGGTTTTAGCCAAAAGTATAGGTTGCTGACACTTTATTTGACATTGTATTTCTAAAAATTTGGATAATTTTTGATTAACCTCTAACTCTAATTGCAATGTTTTCTGCTTTTGGGAACGCCATTCTTTCTCTAATTGCAAATACCATTTTTTCACTTCACGACCTTTTTCAGTTCTTGCCATCATCGCTCCCGACTTAGCACAGTCGATTGTCAGCATCAGTTTTTCTCGCTGAACACCTCCTCCCTGAGAGCGTTTAACCATATTATCATTTCGGATAATATGGTCAAAGTCTTGCCCCATAATAAATCCAGCTTTTTCAAAAGCTCGTGAAGGCATTACCCTTGGTACTAAATTCTAACCATTGCCAATAGATATCGAAATCCACAGGAAACTGTTCTTCTGACTCTAGTTGGCTCAGTATTTCTTGCTTAACAATATTATCCACGCTTTGCATCACCTCTACTAACGTAACGCCATCAGAAATCCGCAAGCCCTACTTAAAGAGCGGTAAGCTTGTGAAATGATATTCGTAATTTAACGCCCCCATCTGCCAATTGTTTTAATAGCAGTTATCGATGTTTCTCGAAGTGTTATCTTTATACGCTAGTAACGAATTCAAAACCGTTTACTACTTGTGCTTATATACATTACTGATGCACCGAGAAGCTTAAAACAAAACAGAAACTGTTTGGGTAATTTTATGGGTCGCACTTGATACTCTTAATCAAATATTGAATGCATTGAACTAAAAACAAATCATCCAAAAGGAATAAAAAATCATTAAAAATTAAAGACTATCTCATTGGATAGATGCATAAATTTTATAGGCATTCTCATCTTTAAAACATTTGATACAAATACTAGATAAGAAATTTTCAATATAACTACGTAGATAAAAAGATTTAGTTTGATGCAATTTAGTTCAAAATAAATTTTTGCAAAATTTCTATATTTTGAAAAGGTGTAAATGCTCTTTTTGCAAGAAAATTAGCGGTTGGACTACCCCAGGGCATTTTTGTCTCAATATGTGTCAAAATTGGTCAAAAAATCTCATGGAGCAACTAGAGTAGATGGATGAGCATTATCCTTATAGATAGTAATAAATAAAACAAAATTATACGACTTTATATTAGGTGTTTATTCTCTGATAAATTTAAAAAATTAAAATTGTCAAAATTAGAATAATTGTGTTTAAATAATTCAAGGTGTATGGTTTCGCTCCAAATTTATTTAGATTTGCTGTTTTAACTCCGGTTGTGTTAATTGAAAATTTTTTCTTCGTTGTTTAATGAAGGTCTAATTTCAGCAGTTTGAGGGAAAATTGTTTTCAAGTCGATTAACAAGCGTGGTAATAATTACTTATCTGGATTACAACATTTTAGATACGTGTTGGTAATAAATACTCACCACACATTGTAAAAAAAACGATTAGCAGGTTAATTTAATTAATCTCATGTTGTCAAAGCTATACTCTAATACTACCTTGTTGAATTTCAGCTAAACGTCTATCTGATTGATTCAACACTTAATTTTCCTGTCATATTAGTTAACGGGAATAGCAAGAGGAAGTTGATTGAATTGATATAAGACCTGAAAGTAAGATCAAATTAAATCGTAAAAATTAACATTGATACGATGTTAAATACTTTTGCGCTTCTCTTTATTCATGAAAACGCTTAATTTGGTTTATAGAGTACAGCGCAACAAAAAATTAAGTTTTATCTTAGTCTTTATCAATTTATTCCTTAATTTTTTACTGTAAATATAGTAAATAAGCAGATGAAAACCCTAGCCGAAGAACTACTAGAACAATTGATGCTGTTCAAACGCTTCAAACACCTTGACGATGAAACATTAAAAAAGATTATGAACAACCCAGAATTAGCCGAGAAATTCGATAAAGCTAACAGTGACAACCTCGCCGCTTAATATAGTCACTGAGTTAATGAATTTCTTATACGTTTTATTTTTTACCGACTCTTTCATATTTTTATAGAGTCTGCTATCGGAGAACAACTCAACAAACTCCTTTACCTGTTCTGCTTTAAAAATAAAGCTATCGTTACTATGTTTTTGAAACTTTGCAATCTGTAATTTAATTTTTACTATTGCCTCCTCAATTGCTGCATTCGGGGGCAATTTCTGTAGATTTTCTAATGTGTCCCTTAGTTCTAATACTTCCGCTGTTTCTATCTCTTCATGAGATTGATTATTAATCGTATAATCTTTTAATGCCACTGCTTTTTCGGTTAGGGCTTTATCTACAGCTTCAATCACTGTAGCAAGATGGATAGTTTTCTTGTTTTTGCAGAAATCCGAACCATACATCCCCCGTTTCTTACAGTAGATGGGTGTATAAGGCTTATTATGAGCATACATCTTTCCTCCACAATCTCCGCAAAACATTTGACCCGATAGTAAGCCTTTACCTACTTTACTTTTATCTCCATTTCTCCCCCATCTACGGCTATTTTCAGCCAACAAAGCCAATATTTGCTCATAGGTTTTATGACTTATTAAGGGTTCATGGGTGTTGTGCCTGATATCCCAATTCTCAGGGTTTTTACGATTTGCTTTAACACCATACCTCGTGTGTCCTCGCAGAGTAGGATTATGCAACCAGTTTGTAAGTCCAGTAGTAGAAAATTTGATATCATATTCGCTTAAAAAATACTGAATGGTGGCGCGAATAGATTTTTTATTAACTAATAAATATTCGATAATATCGTTGGCGATCGCCCATTTCGTTTTAGTTGATTTGTCAGGGAGTTGATGCACAGATAAATCAGGCTGATAAAATCCATCTACTCGCTTATAACCAAACGGAACTGGTGGGGAAGCTTTACCTTGTTCGCGGAGATGCTTAAAACCGTGCTTGACCCGATTTTGAATTAAATCTAATTCAAACTCTGCTAATGCTCCCATTTGATTCAAGGAAAACTTAGTAAAGGGATTCTCTAAATCATCAACAGGTGAATCTAAAATAACTAGCTTGATATTTAGTTCTTGGAATAATGCGATGGCTTTATTAATAGTGACGATTGAACGAGCTAATCGGTCAATTCGAGTAATAACAATTTCTGAAACATCCCCTTTTTGACAAGCTTCTAATAGTTTGTTAAATTCTTTTCTATCATTGGATCTACCAGACTTCACATCTGAGAAAATCATTGAAACACCAGCTTTCTTGATGCGTTCCGTTTGCTGAACTAATGCTTCTTCCTGTTCTCCTGTACTTACCCGCACGTAACCGACACGCATACCCAAAACCGCCTCTAACCTTGATTAGAAGTAGCATATCATAAAAAGTTAGCGTTGTACGTCCAAGAGGTGTAGGAATAGTTAGGTTTTTGTTGTTGATGATTTTGTCAGCTAAGGTAGCGTATTCTTTAGCTTGCTTGCTGTCAGGAGCGTACTCGTTAACAGTCATACGACGCAATTCAGCGTGCTGTACAATGTTGTCGCGAGGTACGAAGTGAATCATTTGGGTGTTCAAACGTGCAGCCAAAGTTTCGATCAAGTCGGTTTCTCTGTCAACGTTACGGCTGTTACAAATTAAGCCGCCCAAACGTACACCACCGGAGTGAGCATACTTAAGAACACCACGAGCGATGTTGTTAGCTGCATACATCGCCATCATTTCACCAGATGTAACGATGTAGATTTCTTGTGCTTTTCCTTCGCGGATAGGCATAGCAAATCCACCACATACAACGTCACCAAGTACGTCATAAGATACGAAATCTAAGTCCTGGTAAGCGCCATTTTCTTCCAAGAAGTTAATGGAGGTGATAATACCACGACCTGCACAACCAACACCTGGCTCAGGACCGCCGGATTCTACGCAGCGAACGCCACGGAATCCTTCGAGCATTACTTCTTCAAGTTCTAAATCTTCTACTGCACCGCGCTCAGCAGCCAATGAAAGTACGGTTGTTTGTGCTTTGGAGTGGAGCATCAAACGAGTGGTAGTGTATATTTGAAGTAGACACTAACATTAACGCCCTATGAAAGCAGGTTACGTAAGGGTTTCTACACGCGAGCAGAGTGATACAGATGCACTAGAGCAGCAAACCGCGAGAATTAAAAAAGCTGGTGCAGTGCGAATCTTTTCCGATATCGAAAGCGGGAGAAGTGATAAGCGATCGCATTTCAATCAAATGCTGGAATTGTGCAAAGCCGGAGAAATCACAGAAATAGTAATCACTCGAATTGACCGTTTATCGAGGTCGGTGATATCAATCCACAAGACAGTCTCCCTGTTTGAAGAGTTAGGAGTTAAGCTCACAATTTTGGATGCGCCCATCGATGACGTTAATAGTCCTTTTGGATGGTTTAGTTTATCGCAAATGGGACAATTGGCAGAATTTGAAAGTCGTCTTCTCAGTTCTCGAATTAAGCACGGCTTCGATTACTTTCGCGAACAAAAGAAAGCAGCGCCCACTCCACCTTTCGGTTACGTCAGAAAAGATGAAAAATATGCGCTAGATGAGTCTATTAACGAAAAATCGGGTTTACCCGTATGGGAAGTTGCTACCAAAATAGTTGACTATTTTCTTCAGCCAAACGCAACAACTAGAGGCACGATAAACTATGCGTCGGCGTTCTTCGATAAAAATTTTACTCAAGCGGGATTCCGATACTGGATTCAAAACCCAACCTTACGCGGACATACAACTTACAATTCCCGTAAAAACCAGAACAATCCCGAAC
>JBARZF010000611.1:0-3095 GCA_049649675.1 Rivularia sp. (in: cyanobacteria)
CCTTCTTTCTCTCCCATGAATAGCATTAAGTCAACTACGCGGCAGGAGTAACCCCATTCGTTGTCGTACCATGAAACTATTTTGAAGAAGTTGGAATTTAGTTCAATTCCTGCACCTGCATCGAAAATGCTGGAATGAAAATTACCCTGAAAGTCGGTGGAAACTACAGCTTCTTCTGTGTAACCCAAAATCCCGATCATTTCACCTGCTGCTGCGGCTTTCATCGCGTCGCAAATTTCTTGGTAGCTGGTAGATTTTTGGGTTTTGAAGGTTAAATCTACTACGGAAACGTCTGGTGTAGGTACTCGCAATGCCATCCCGGTTAGTTTACCTTTGAGTTCTGGCAGTACTAAAGCAACGGCTTTGGCTGCACCTGTAGAAGCGGGAATAATATTTTGAGCAGCACCTCTACCAGCGCGTAAATCTTTCTTGGAGGGGCCGTCTACCGTGGGCTGTGTGGCTGTCATGGCATGAACGGTGGTCATCAATCCTTCCGCTAAACCAAAGTTATCGTTGATGACTTTAGCTATGGGTGCCAAGCAATTGGTAGTACAGCTAGCGTTAGAAACTACGGTGTCTTTTTCGGGGTCAAATAAGTCGTGATTTACACCCATCAATAAAGTTTTCACTTTTTCGGGATCTTTGGTAGGAGCAGAAAATGATGACTCTTTTTGCTCCGGCTTTTAAGTGATTTGACGCACTTTCATGAGTAGTAAAAAGTCCGGTTGATTCAACTACATAATCAGCACCCAATTCACCCCAAGGTAATTCCGCTGGATTTCTAACAGAAACGCAAGGAATAAACTGTCCGTTGACAACAATACCGTCTCCCTTGGCTTCAACTTCTCCGTTAAATTTACCGTGAGTAGAATCGTATTTTAATAAGTAAGCCAGGTTTTCCGCCGGTACTAAATCGTTAATACCAACAAACTCGATATTAGGATTATCAATACCAGCACGGAATACTAATCTACCAATTCTACCGAATCCGTTTATAGCAACTTTTAATTTACTCAATTTATTAGCTCCTGTTTTCAGTTAACAGTTAACAGTGAACAGTTAACAGTTATTAATAAACGGTTAACTAGCTCACAATATTGATAATTTTCAATTAGGGTTTAACAGTTAGTAATTAGTAAACAGCAAACAGTTATGAATAAACAGTAAATAGCAAACAATTAGTAAAAAATGCTGGTAATTTATGACTAATGAAATAGATAAAATAATCAAAATGGTTCGTAATTGCGCCATCTTCGCCTCTTCTCGGAAGCCAAGACGGCGCAACTACAAACCTCAAATAAGATTTAACAATTCATGATTGGTGCGCGACGCTACAATTTAATAATTGATAACTGCTCACTGTTCACTGTTAACTGTATTTTCACATTCACCTGTTTTCTCGAATTCGGTGATGTTTGACAAGGTTGTTTGAGCTATGTTTTGCAGCGCGTTTTTAGTAAAAAAGGCTTGATGGGCGGTAATGACTACGTTGGGGAATCTCAGCAAACGTTCAAATATATCGTCTTGGATTATTTCGTCTGACAAGTCTTGAAAAAATAAATCCCTTTCTAGTTCGTATACGTCTAATCCTAAATAGCCTAATTTCTTGGATTTTAAAGCGTCTATTACGGCTTTCGTATCAACAAGCCCGCCGCGACTAGTATTTATCAACATCGCTCCGGGTTTGAATTGCTCTAAAGTTGTGGCGTTAATTAAATGATGGGATTCGGGAGTCAAAGGACAGTGCAGGGAAACGATGTCACATTTGGCAAGCAATTCTGATAATTCTACATATTTTACGCCCAATTCCAAACAAGCGGGATTTTGATAAATATCGTATGCGAGTAAGTTGCAGCCAAATCCTTTCATTATTTGAGCAAAACACATACCGATTTTACCCGTACCCACTATTCCGACAGTGGAACCATGTAAGTCAAATCCTAATAAACCATTCAAAGAAAAATTCGATTCGCGGACTCGATTATAAGCGCGATGATACTTACGATTTAAAGTTAAAATTAATCCCGCTGCGTGTTCGGCTACTGCATAAGGTGAATAAGCCGGAACTCTAACTACGGTGATTCCTAATTCGGTGGCAGCTTTAATATCTACATTATTGAAACCCGCAGAGCGCAAAGCAATTAGCTTAGTTCCACCATTAGCGATCGCACTTAACGTACCGCGATCGAGTTGGTCGTTAATAAAGGCGCAAACTACTGGAAAACCTGAAGCTAATGCCGTAGTTTCACCGCTTAATCTTGGCTCAAAAAATACAAGCTCGTGACCGCAATCCGTATTTGCTTCGGAAAGAAAGTGGCGGTCGTATTTTTTGCTGCTGAATACTGCTACTTTCATGAGGTTAAAGGTTAAAGGTTAAAGGTCAAAGGTCAAAGGTCAATTAATAATAGGAAACAGGGATATAAAGAGAAAACTCTTGAATTTTCACCTTTAACCTCTAACCTTTGACCTTTGACCTATTAATTACGACATTTTCAATCCGGCTTTATCAGGAGAATATTTGTCGAGTTTGATTTCACAGGGTTCTACGTTCCAGATTTCTTGACAATATTCCCAAATTGATCTGTCTGAGGAAAATTTACCCATGCGTGCGGAGTTGAGAATGGACATCCGAGTCCAGTTTTCTGTATCGCGATAGGCAACGGAAACTTTGTCTTGGGTATCTATATAGGATTGGTAATCGGCAAATAGCATGAACCTATCTTGGTTAAACAGCGAGTCTAACAATGGTGTAAACAAGCTGCGATCGCCATCGGAAAACTGTCCGCAAGCTATCAAGTCAATAACTTCTTTTAGCTGGGGATTGGATTCGTAATATTCTCTGGGGTTATATCCTTTAGCTTTCAAATCGTAAACTTCTGGGGTGGTTAAACCGCATAAGAAGAAGTTTTCCGCGCCGACTTCTTCGCGAATTTCTACGTTAGCGCCATCAAGGGTTCCGATTGTCAAAGCACCGTTAAGCGCAAATTTCATGTTACCTGTTCCGGAAGCTTCTTTCCCGGCTGTGGAAATTTGCTCGGAAAGTTCGGCACCTGCGTAGATGAATTGACTTGAGGATACGTTGTAGTTAGGTATAA
>JBARZF010000612.1:0-17559 GCA_049649675.1 Rivularia sp. (in: cyanobacteria)
GGAAAACGAGTGTGGGAATCGCCCCCAGTACCGACGGTATCTGGTAACAGCATCCGGTTTAACCACGAGTGAATAATACCATCACCGGGACGTAAAGCGACACCGCCACGCTGCGCGAAAAAGTCGGGTAATTCTTTGTGAGTTTCTACGTCAACGGGTTTGGGATAAGCTGCTGTGTGACAAAAACTTTGCATTACCAAGTCAGCGGAGAAACCCAGACAAGCCAACTCTTTTAATTCGTCGCGAGTCATAGGTCCGGTGGTATCCTGAGAACCAACGGTAGTCATCAGCGGCTCGCAAGACATACCGGGGAGTACTCCAGGTAATCCGCAGGCTTTCCCGACCATTTTCTGAGCTAAACTAAAACCTTTTCCGCGATCTTCGGGGGCTTGGGGACGAATAAATAAAGTACTGGGTTCTAAATTTAATGCTTCGCGGATTTTATCGGTAAGCGCACGTCCGATAAGTAACGGAATTCTTCCACCAGCGCGTACTTCATCAAAAATTGTTTCGGGTTTTAGCTTAAATTTAGAAATAACTTCGCCGTTTTCGTTGGTAATTTCTCCTTTGTAGGGATGAATCGTAATTACCATACCCGTTTCCATCTTGGTAACATCGCACTCGATGGGTAAAGCACCCGCATCTTCGGCAGTGTTGAAGAATATTGGCGCGATGCTGCTGCCTAAAATATATCCTCCCGCACGCTTGTTAGGTACATAAGGAATATCCGATCCCAAATGCCACAATACCGAATTAATCGCCGATTTACGCGAGGAGCCAGTTCCTACCACATCCCCGACATATGCCACGGGATGCCCTTTTTCTTTCAACTTTGCAATAGTTGCCAACCCTTCAGGCATGGAATTTTCCAACATTGCCAAAGCATGCAGAGGAATATCTGGGCGCGTGGTAGCATGGGTTGCGGGTGATAAGTCGTCAGTATTGGTTTCACCGGGAACTTTGAAAACGGTAACGGCGATCGATTCGGGTACTTCCGGACGAATTGTAAACCATTCCGCTTCTGCCCAAGAATCAACTACCCGTTTGGCGAAGGGGTTAGTTTCAGCTAATTCTAAAACATCGTGGAAGGCATCGTAAACCAACAGGGTTTTGCTTAAAGCCGTTGCTGCATGGGCTGCGATGGGTTCTTTTCCTTCACCACCCATTACCAAAGGAGTTTCTGAAGAGTCAGATACCGATACAGTAGGCTGTTGTAACAGTTCAATCAAAGACTGAACGTTGTAACCACCCACCATAGTACCTAGTAACTGTACTGCTTCTATGGGGGAAATTAAAGGGCACTCTATTTCTTCTTTAGCAACCCCGGTAAGGAATCCAGCCTTTACATAAGCTGCCGGATCTACTCCAGGGGAAACTCTTTCTCGCAGCAAATGCAGTAAAAATTCTGCTTCACCTTCCGGTGGATTTTTCAGTAATTCACATAGAGAGGACGTTTGTTTTGCATCTAATGGTAAGGGAGGAATCCCTAATGCAGTTCTTTCTTTAGCGCGATCGCGATATGATTCAAGCATTTTCATCTCCACGAATACAATTTGAAACTTATAATTGAATGTTTATTGTTCGATCTACTTTTTAGAGTAACTTTTATTGAAAATTATTCGATTCTCCTACAGATATAATTGTCAGTACTTATAGTGATTTCACAGTTTTATGCGATACAAATTACCTTGTAAATAATTTCCGATTTTTATTTTTAGTAAACAGTTGCTAAACAGTTATAACTATTAAACAAAAGCACTACTTGCTTCGTAAATCTCAGCAAAAAAAATCATGTGTAGATAGTCACTTTTGTTTTTCGGAAATAAATTTATGATATTCTGACAATTAGCATTACAAGTAGACTTATGGAACAGTTTGAGGATTCTTATTATTCTCACTCTACAGCCAATGGTGGCAAATTTATCTAATTGAAAATAATTCTTATATATTGCTTGCCAGTTGAATTATAGGCTTATTAATAATATAAAATATTCAGTATTATACGGACGCATACCATATATTGTATATGACTACAACTTATACTGTTGAATTCATCCATCAAGGTAAAACACACACTTTAGAGGTACCCGAAGACAAAACCATTCTATCTGTTGCTGAAGAAGCGGGTTTGGAATTGCCTTCTTCATGTAATGCTGGTGTCTGTACCACCTGTGCCGGTAAAATCGTTAATGGTGGTAGCGTAGATCAAAGCGAGGGCATGGGAGTTAGTCCAGATTTACAAAATCAAGGTTTTGCGCTACTTTGTGTTTCCTATCCTCGTTCCGATTTGAAGATTGAAACCGAGCAGGAAGATACTGTTTATCAAAATCAGTTTGGTAAGGATTAATTATTAATTTAAGTTTAACGATCGACTGTTATTGAATGGCAGTCGGTTGTTAAAGGTTTACATAAAAAAGGGAACAGGAAACGGGGAATAGAGAACAGTAAGGAGGGGAAAATAATAAATAATGATTACTGATTTTATTAGCTTAGAAATTGATTTACAAGAAAATACCGCTCAGTTACATAAGTCTATAGAAGCTGAATTAAGAAAGAATGGTAAACCTTTACGTTGGGCTATTACTGCTGTGGATTCTGAGAGAAAAAAAGTCACCTTGGAAGCAGTAGTTACGAAAGAATAAAGTTAACTATAATAAATAAATAACTTGATTTTATGCTTTTAAAATTTATTATTTAATTTTTTATATTATTTAAGGAATAGGTCAATGGCTTACAGTGACTTAACATTAAGTAAGTTTAAAAATAATTTTGATATTCATATACACGAAGTTGCCGATCTATTTGCGAATGTAGAACCTTTAGAAGCTAGCGATAAATTAAAAAGCGATTTAAAAGAAACTGCCGAACTTGCTTTAGCAATTAATACTGAAAAAGCGCGTTCGGAAATGATTATTCTGCCTATTTTGCTAGAAATTCGACGTAGAACTAATTATCAAATAAGTTTGTTTTCTGGAACTAATTTTGATGTTGATATAGAGAAAGGATTAAACGGTTATTGCGATTTTATTATAAGTCGTTCTAAGGAACAACTGCTGATTAATGCACCAGCTATGATTATTGTTGAAGCTAAAAACGAAAATATTAAAAATGGATTGGGACAATGTGCTGGTGCAATGTTAGCGGCACAAATATTTAATCAGCAGCAAAATACTGATATTAAAACTATCTATGGAGCAGTTACAACAGGAGATATTTGGAAGTTTATTAAGTTGCAAGAAAACAATTTATTTATTGATTTAAATAATTACTATATTAAGGAGATTGCGAATATATTAGGAATTTTATATCAAGGTTTATAAATAAGAGAAAAAACCGCAGTTACCCAGAGAACATAAGGGAAAGAGATAAGTAGAGATAGTACTTGTAAAAATTCTGCTCTCGTTCCCATTTTATTGATTATTAATAAGACAAATTATTAGATAATTGATAATTGATAATTGATAACTGAATAAATGCGTCCATATACCGCTATCTTAATTATTCCCACGGGGGTTGGAGCAGCCATCGGAGGTTATGCAGGTGATGCATTACCAGTCGCTAAAGCTATGGCTGAGGTTTGCGATGTTTTGATAACTCATCCTAACGTTCTTAACGGTGCAATGTTGTACTGGAATCTACCCAATACTTTGTACGTTGAAGGTTATGGTATTGACAAATTTGCCGAAGGAAGTTGGGGTTTACAGCCGGTACATCAAAATAAAATAGGTTTGATTTTGGATCGAGGGATTGAGCCGGATTTACGTTTAAGAAATATTCAAGCCGCAGATGCAGCTAGAGCAACGCTGGGATTAAATTTAACAGATTATGTGGTTACCGATGCTCCGTTAAATGTAGAATTACGTTCGGCTGAATCTGGTGCAAGTTGGGGCACTATAGGTAATCCAGATAGTTTGTTAAGGGCTGCCGAAGTGTTGATAAATTCTTCAGGTGCTAGCGCCATCGCAGTTGTTGCGCGTTTTCCCGATGACATTGATGAGGAAGCAGAACAAAATTACCGTGAAGGCAAAGGAGTAGACTTAATCGCAGGTGCAGAAGCGGTAATCAGCCATTTGATAGTGCGAGAATTTCAGATTCCTTGCGCTCATTCTCCAATATTTTCTCCACCACCTTTAGATGCCAATTTATCACCGCGCTCTGCTGCGGAAGAATTGGGTTATACTTTTTTACCAAGTGTACTTGTGGGATTAAGTCGCGCACCTCAATTTGTAAACAAGGAATCTAATCAATTTCCTCACAATAGCGATATATGGGTAAATCAAGTTGACGCGGTAGTAGTACCAGCGAATGCTTGTGGTAGCAGTGCTTTACTGAGTTTGAGTCAAAGAAACACTAAGATAATTACTGTCGAGGAAAATCAAACTCAGATGCAAGCTCCTCCTCAACCCTTGGGAATAAAAACAATATCGTCAAGCTCTTACTTGGAAGCAATAGGAATATTGGCGGCTGATAAAGCAGGAGTTAACCCATCTATTTTAAGTTCTACAATATTTTCTTTACAGCCCTTAGTTTAGATGCTAATTGTTTAATTGTGAAGCTGCTCTTAGACATAGTGCCAATCCAAAATCCAAAATCTAAAATCCAAAATTGAATGACGCAACAGCAAAAGAACGAGCCAGAAATTCCATACCTGACACGTACCCAAGTGCTGATGGCAATGGGAGTGACAGCTATTATTTTATGGATAGTTGCCAAACTTTGGTTACAGTTTGGTGACTTTTCTTTAATGTCTTGGCGTTGGCATCAAGATGAATTATTGATCGGAGTTGTTTTAGGTTTAACTATTACCGGCTTGAGTAGTTTGGCTTATCACTTTTTGCCTTTGTATCGTAAAAGCGCCAACTATTATTTACAAATTGTATTAAAACCTTTAGCATTACCCGATTTGATTTGGCTGGGGTTGTTACCTGGTTTGAGTGAAGAATTACTGTTTCGGGGAGTTATGCTTCCGGCTTTGGGTTTTAACCATTTAGCCGTCATCGTATCAAGTATTTGCTTTGGTGTTCTACATCTTAGCGGTTCTGGGCAATGGGCTTATGTGGTTTGGGCAACTATTATTGGAGTTATTTTAGGATATAGTGCTTTCTTAAGCGGTAATTTATTAGTTCCGATAGTTGCTCATGTTGTGACTAATTTAGTTTCTAGCTTTTTTTGGAAAATACAGCAGTCTAAAGGATAATTTTGGATTGTGGATTTTGGATGCAGGGATTTTAGATTCAATTTCTAATCCGAGTTTGCTGACGATAAAATTTCTGTATCAATAATTTACTTACCTCTTCTTAAAAATAAGAGAATAATCCAAGAGGTAAAATTCATTTTCATTGGAATTTAAATATTTGTAACGCAAAGAAACGCGAAGGTAAGCGCAGAGGAACGCGGAGTTTTTAGTGTTCCCTGTTCCCTTGCTCTATGAATAATTATAAGAATCAAACCGGATTCCGATATTAAAAAATTAATTCCGTCTACCTATCGATAAACGGAATTGTTAAATTGATTTTATTTACGAATTAAATATTTAAGCGGCTATATCGCTCCTAGCAAAATTATCGCCTGAATTCTCTCGTAATAATTGCTTAATTTTTGGAGATTGTCTGTTACGGAATTTTTCGGGGAAACTAAGCTCTATAGCAACTTTTCCGCGATCTTCTTCAACTAGATTGATTTCAGCAACAAATCTTGTGGGTGAAGTATTTTCGCCTTTTTGACTTAACAGCAAACCAACTAGCGGTTTCATTGCTTGCATTTTTTCAAAGTCTTGTTTTGCAAGCAATCTATCATCACTTGATAAAGATTTTTTACTATCTAATTCCAAACGTAAACCCGTTATTCCTAATTCGGTAGTAACTCCACTAAAGAAATGACCATCCCAATATAGTTGAGCGCTGGTATTTACCTGCCGACGTATTTTTTTGCTTGTAGTTGGCTTGAGTTCGCGCAAAGAACGAGTGATGCTGGTGGCTAAGAAACCTAGAGAAGCAATTGGTTTATCCGCGTCTTCTCGGTTTTGCGAATACCATTCTTTGACATCGGAATACATAACCAGAGATAAATCATCCATCTGGGTACGATTGAGATTAATAAAATCTACTCCCAAATGAGTCTCTGTTTCATTTACAGGAGTAACTCGGACAACTCTTGCAGTTACAGTAACACGAGCGTCAAAGTCTCCCATCACCTCAATTTGTACTTCATCTGGTAAGTTTGACCATGATTCCAAGGATATTAAAGCACCAGTTTCTGAAATATTAATTGTTTCTCCCATGATGGTTTGATCGTCGCTAGAAATGACCGCAGGAAGTTGTCTTTGCAAACGGTGAGCGGTACGAATTTGTGGTTGTTCAAATCCTACAAGTAAAGCCGCTGATAACAAAATCAAGTTAAAGCCAGACCATAAGGTGTTAACTAATACTGCTTCTGTATCTTCTGGTCTTAGTAATAACCAATAAGGAACCGCTAGTAAAGAACTGACTACTAATACTGTTACTATTATTAAGCCCCGCATCGATCTCCAGTCAAAGGTACGTTTAGCAATGTTTATCCCTTTATCGGTAACGTTAAAGGTACCCATTCCGGGATTAATCAGCGCTAATAATGTTACCCAACCCGCTTGGAAAGACATTACGAATTCAAAAATTTCGTTCCAGAAGGAGAATCGGACGTGTTTGTAAATAATGTGGTTGGTAGCGAGGGAAAGAAGAATATGCGGTAAAGCATATGCTAAAGTTTCTAAACCCAAACCTTGGATGGGATTAATTCCGAATAATAAGAACAAGGTGGGAATGATTGCGTATATCAGTCGGGGGAAACCATATAAAAAGTGAGAAGTTGCACTTAAGTAACAAATTCGTTGAGCAAAATTTAGATTTAACTTGGGATTAAAGAGTGGGTTTTCCAGTCTAAGAATCTGTGCCATTCCCCTAGCCCAGCGTACTTGTTGACCGACATAAGCTGAAAAGGTATCTGGTGCTAACCCCGCTACCATAATTTTGTCGTAGTAAACGGATTTATAACCTTTTGAGTGTAAACGTAATGCTGTATGACAATCTTCCGTTACCGTTTCAACCGCAATTCCTCCAACTTCTAAAGCGTGGGTTTTACGAATAACCGCAGCAGAACCGCAGAAAAATGATGCGTTCCAAAAATCATTTCCTTTTTGCAGTACTTTGTAAAACAGTTCGTTACCTACAGGGATTTTTCCATCGGTAAGTAAGTTGCGCTCGAAGGGATCTGGATTATAAAACCAGTGGGGAGTTTGTACGAAGGAGACTTTGGGGTCGTAAAAGAAACCGACTGTGTGTAGGAGAAATTGCCGAGATGGAACGTGGTCGCAGTCTAAAATTAAGACTAAATCGCCGTCAGTTTTATAAAAAGCAGTGTTAATGTTACCAGCTTTGGCATGGTCATTAGTATCTCGTCCCATATGGATGCAGCCGAGTTCTTCACACATTTGCTGCAACTCTTCTCGTCTGATGCGGAAAGTTTCTCTTTTTGGATCGTCTTCTTTATACTTTTCAGGACGACCATCATCGAGAACGTAAACCTTCTTTTTACCGGGAGCATAATCGCAAGTCAAAGCTGCTAATGCTGTTTTACGAACAATCTCAACATCTTCGTTATAGGTAGGAATGTAAATATCAACATCAAACCATTCATCTTGGGGAATGGTAGAAATGTCAATGGGTTGACGTTCTTTAATTTTTAAAGTTTGAAAGTACGCTAATACTAAGCTGAAAATTGCATATAATTCTGCTCCTAGTAGTGTCAAACAAGCAATACTATTTATCCATCCGTCAAAGTTGAGCGTGTAGCTAAGACGGTAATATAAATACCGCATTGTTGTTACCAAACTCAGCCATACCATAAATAGGTGATAATACTGACCAACTTCTGTAGAAGATTCCTGTTCTTCTGCCCCTAAGACTAGCTGACTTAGTAATACGAGAAAAACAGCGATGGCTCCTTGCTGCCAAACTTCTAACGGTGTAACAATCAGCGGAACTGAAAATACTAGTAGCAGTAAAATTAACCACTTAAAATGTTTGATTCCTACTTTTTCTAACGTTTTATCAAAAAAGCTGGGTGTTAGGTCAATCAACCATCTGCTTAAGTTAAAGCGCTGGCCTTTTTTTTGCGACTTTTTAACTGAGGAGGACATGGCAGTTTTTAAAATTTTTTTATTAAAGGTGATGCGATTTTGAAGAAGTAGGGAGTAGAAAGTAGGGAGTTAATTATTCTTCTCCCAATTACCCATTTCCCATTCCCAATCATTCTTATCTTCTGTTAGCAGTAGAAATCCGCTTCAAATAAAGCTGAACAATTCCGTAGAGAATCAAAGATAAACCAACAATACCGGCAGGTACTAACAGCCAGTTTTCCTGTAGCATCCGCGTCATTTTACTTAGGGGATTGGTATCTTCAATCCGACGAGTTTTGGGAGCATTGTCAAAAAATGCTAGCTGATAACCATTTGGATCGTAAGCAGCAGGGTTTTTATTGTCGCTGCTAATTAATACCGTATCCTTCTTAAGTTGGAAGAACCAAGGGTCTTTACTTAATACCTGCTGTACTCTTTCTAACCCAGTATCCGTCTGAGCAGTTAAAGCCAACACAACGCGATCGCCGTTCCAAGGAGAGAGTATTTGTTTAATCATTCCTTGTTTGTCTTGGGGTACTGTAACGCTTGCTTGGGCTGAACCGCGTCCGAATGATTCACCTAAGTTAAAACCTGGAGATTTGAATACGTCAGGTAGTGGAAAATTATCTCGCGTCCCAATCCCTACTAAGTGTTCCTTTTTACGTACTTCTGGGGGTAATGTGCTTGAAGTATAGACATCTAGTTTGACTGCATCTGCACGGCTTAATCTTCCCAAACGTTCGCTAAAAGCCAGCATTGTCAATACGTCTGTATTGCTAGGCTCTTGTGGAAGTACAATCGCTGTTTCAGATAAATCTTGAGGTGCAGCAAAGGGGAAGCCATACTGCATTAATTGAAGATTGGGTAGCTCTACGGAGTTTTCCCGTTTTAAATCGAAACTGGTATCGGAATGAACGGTACCTGAAAGCTGTTGGTCTGGTGGGCTGATACAGTTTGCTTTATCAAAGGGTTCTTTAGGATTCATCCGGAAAAATACCTGAAGCTTAGAATCAGGCTTAACCAATTTAGCTGGTAAATCTACTTTCAGATTTTTACGCATTTCTCCTTCGTCTGAATCTAGACGCGCTCCACCAATGAAAACCCCATCCAGCAACACTTCTACAGCAGAGGTTCTAGGATTCATCTGCGGACTGTAGCTGTAAACCAAGTTCATTGAACTACCCCGTACAAATCTGTCATCCGGTAATGCACGGAAGTCTATTTCGATTGGTGGGGCAGCAGAACCACGGACGCTAACATCTCTGAAAGCATCACCGTTAAATTGAGTTTTAATCTCGCTTAGCTCAAAGTTATTAGATTCTGGTAAATAACGCGGCCATTCTCTCTTTCCTAGAGTAGAAGTTTCTTCCAATTTATCAACAAAAACAATTTGATCCGTACTCATTTTCCGGAAAGAAGGTTGTGCTAGTAACTGCGTGGCTTTAGCAACTCCTTTTGGACCATTTCCAGTGGCAACTAAAACGGGAACTTTACCTTTTTTAGTAGTGGTTAGGATTAAAACTCCCCTATTCTCTGGTATTGCTATTCCATCGTCATCTAAAATTTGAGAACCCGTAATTTTACGAGGTAAATCCAAATCGGCTAGGGCTGGTTGTTCACCGGGAGTACCGATGATGACTAATCTTTGATTGCCTGACACATCAGAGATATCGGAGATTAAATCTGTCTCGATCGGACGAAATTCTGCTTGTCTACCTAATGAAGCCTGTAAACGGGCTGCTCCCTCCAGCCAAGATTGACTGGTGCTTTGAGGCTTTAAGTAAACGATGCGGTTGGTGTCTAAATTGAGGTTATCAAAGAAGGGATAAGGATAGTTACTGAAGTTGAGCGGAATTGGTTTGCTGTTGTAGTTAAAAATTAATTTTGAGTCTGGTAGAATCTCCGTCCATAAAGTTGGATCGCCCGGATCGCTACATCCCTCTGTATTATTCTGCTGGGCTACAATTTTAAGTTCGTTATACTCTTGCAGCAACTTTGATGGGATGTTTAAAAGTACTCGACCGACTTGGGATCGTTTGCGATTCAGAGGGATACTACCTACAGCCCTATCGTTGACTAGCACTGTTAAGTTAGAGCGATTCGCGTACAGTGCTGGCGAATGTTGAAAGTGAATCTCGGCTTTTACGGTACCTACATCCCAGCCACGAGGACGAGTAAAGGCCAAACGGCCTTCAGAATAGACTCCTCGCAGACGCATCCGATTACCAACTATCGGACTGCGATTGAATTCTAAAATGTATTTTTCGTCGTATTTAGTTGGAGCAGATTTCGAGTTTCTAGCTGCTTGTGCTAATAAAATTCCTTCAGAGTTTTTTAATTGATTTTTAGTATTAGCTTGTGCAGTTGGTAAAGCCGATAGCAAACAAAAAGATACAATAAATGCTTTATTCAGGGCTTTAAAATTAAATAGATGCTTCATAACACAGTTTTTTAATTATTAGATAAGTTGATTATGTTTTTGGTTTAAAAATGTTTATTTGATTGCGGTAAATACCTGAACTAAGTAATAAGATTGATTACTTAAGTATTGCTGTCAACATTTTATTCGCTTTCCAGATAAAAACGCCATAACTTCTTAATTACTTTGCAAAAGTTCTGGAGAAATTGCTGATGGAGATAGCAACCCCAACCAAGCTAGATTCTGAGTGTAATAAGCTTCGTTATCATCCCAAACTTCTTGCTGGTATTGAGGTAGCAGTTTTTTCTCTAGCAATTCTTGAGCCAATTCTGGCTGTATCAGCTTAGTTGCTGCATAGAGCATGGCATATTGAGATGTGGCTTCGTAATTTACCAAAGCTTTACCTTCAAGGTTTATCCGTGCTGGTATGCTCGATTGTTCTCGCCATAATTTGAGCGGATGCTGCATGGATGTTTCCAGATAGCTTCGCGCCCGAGATGAATTAAACCAGCTTGCATCTAATGCGATTCGCCACCAAACTCGATATGCATCAAAGCTATATACGCTTTTTATTGGACTATCAGCAGGTAAGGGTTGGTATTTTCCCGTTTCTGCGTCCAGAGAAACCCAGTCACTAGGTAAATTTACAGCACTCAGTTGTGTGGAATCTTCCAATACTTCATAGCTGGTATCTACCAAACCCAACCAATCTCGTTCGGGATCAACTTGAGCAAATAAACGAAAAGCGTAGGGAGCGAAGTAGGAAGGGTTGAGATGAAAGGTAGATGAATTTTTGACAAATGCAGCTTTCGGACCCGGTAGCAAATAGCGTTTGTTTTCAGATCCAACTACAGTGGAATACTTCCACAAATCTTCTAGTTTAGTTTTTGCTAATTTTAGGTATTCCGGACGATTCCAGCGTCTTGATGCAAATATTAAGGCAGTAATAGCATCTACATCCCCGTCACTAGCAAAGTTCTTATCTATAGCACCCCAGTTACCATCTTCATCGCGTCCCCACTTCCAAGCCCATAAATTATCTATAGGTTTGCCATTTTCTAGTCTTTGTAAATTATTTTCTCCCCAATTTAAAGTCAGAGCAAAGGTTGCTGAGTCATCAATTAAGACTGCTCGCAACATTGCATAGGCTTGACCTTCACTAGTCGAACGATCGCTAGCTTCGTAATCAATCACTCTTCCATCTCTCTGAATAAATCGACGACGATAGCTATCCCAGCTTTCTATCAATAACTCTCTGTTAGGAGTCGAAGCAGGAAGAGTTGATGAAAATTGAACGCGATCGTCCTCGATCGCTAAGGGCATAGGTGTTGATTCGGGGGATTTTATGCTGGGTTTTTCAAGACTATTTGCTGAATCACCCCGGTTACAGCCGCATAAAGTAATTAAGCTTAATATAGCTACTACTTTTGGAATATAGTTCATCTTTAAGGAGGGTTTTGATTAATTTTCCAGTTATCAAAATTTCTTTTGATTACTATTCCCTTTGTAGTCCGTATAATTGACTAAACAACGTATTCTTTATCGAAAATTTGTTTGGATGATGATTACGCTGCATATTCTTTATCAAGAGGCAGTAGGGAGTGGGGAGTGGGGAGTAGAGTTTTAGTAGGACGACGTATTCTCTTCACAAAGCTACATGAACTGTAGTATTAAAACGAATTTTCAACTTGATTATCATAAGTATTTCAATTAAGCTTTCTTACTTCATAAGAAAGACATCTGTCACTGCAATAGCCACAGTTCTCTTTTGGACAAATAAGACGACCACAAGTTGAACAATTCTTATGTTTCCCTATAACAAGGGGTATATGTCCGCATTTTCCTTTCTTATCTACCCATCCACCGCAGTAAGCTAAAATCGTCGTCATAACACTCTCTGACTCCGAGCGTTTGGCTTGTAATAATCCTTTACCATTAAACTTAAATATTGTAAATTCAGTTAAATTTACCTTCTTACGATTTTCCCAAAGAGTTTGTAGCGAATCACAGAAGTCTTTAATTGTGTTCAATGGGTCATAGAGTTTAAGCGGTCGATTAATCTCAGAAGTAGCATATAAAATTTCTAAGTATTTTTGAGGACTGTAATCTGAAGCATTATAGGAAAGCATTGACAAAAAATGTCTCAGCAAAGAAAGAAATAAATGTGGTAATAAGATACGTTCTACAGGAATATTCATCAAATTAGTAATGAAAGTAGTTTTCCATCGAGGAAGACTATCAAGCCAAGTTTTTGGTAATTGACGTTTCGCTGCAATAAATAAAGGTAAAGGATTACAGTTTTGCACCATAAAAATATCTTCCCATTCAGGAATATCTGTGTTCTTGAGTCGTTGAATTTTATGTATTAAATCAAGCTGTTTTATGTAAAAACGTTCATCATAGTCAAATAGCCAATGAGGTAAATAATTATTTGAGTCAAATTCTCTAGACAGATTAATACGAACAAAACGGTCGCTGAAAAACTTTTCCAATTGTCTAAGTTGTGTTTTATTAAAATCACCTAATACTGTTGGGTTAGAAACGGGAAATTTTACCTCTTCAGTTTCATTCATATATCCCAATTGAAGGTAGGGAGATAAAACTGCTACTATCTTGACATCACTAATACGATTTTTCTTAAAAGATGGTACGCAAAATTCTGAATAAACTTTAGAATTCACGGATAAACGAGCATTTTTTACATCAAGTAAATCTTTCGTATTTAAACTGATATCTCCCTCTTTCCAATTTGGACTTTTATGAGTAACTTGATGAGCAGAAATATCATCTACTGTATAACCCAGCTCTTTATAAAGTTTCATGACTAACTTTTCAGCACCACGGGCAGAAATCATTTGTGCAGCAATATGTCGATTATGTGAAACATCTGAATTCCATTTACTTATCAAAGTTTTATCAATTTCATCTAATTTGTATAATTCAGACCATTTATTAGATATATCAGATGCATAAGGGAAATCAGAATTATTAAAAAGAGAAACAATTTCAAAAAAATCTCTAAATCGCTCTTCAATGATTTGCTTTTTTTTGTCTATTGGTGTAATTTCCCAAAGAAAGTTTTTATAGTCTAAATTTTCCTGAAGGTATCTAGCTTGTTCCCAGTAAATTGAGCGTTGCCAGCTACTAGCTTTTTTTACATCTTCCATAAGTTCATCTATCAGTTCTTGCTTCAGAGAAGCGTCTACATAATCAAGATGTTCATTAAGAAGATGACAATAGCTTTTTAAATCAAACTCATTGAATTTTAAATAAGCTCTTAGATAAGAGGAAGAAATAAGGATAAGCGGCGCTTTCGTAGCAAGTTCACGAATTAATAAATTTATCCTCGTTGCATTAAATTTTAATTTTTTAAACAAATTTAGAGTAAATTCAATAGCATCATCAGTTGATTTGCTTAATAAGTATTTAGTAAAAACCTTTTTAAAGATAGTATAATTATTGCTATTTATGCATTTTTGAATAATTTCTTGATTATTAATTGAATTATCTATCTTTTTAATTAAAATTACTTCATTATATTTATCAGAAATATACCTGACTCCAAACGAAATAACATCTTCTGAATGAAAAACTACGTTATGAGATTTAAAAGATAGATTATTATGCTCTTCACATTTTACATACCATGTTTCTCTACCGTAATGCTCAACAGTACCGACAAATGACATTAATTTTATGTTGATTGCTCGGTTACGCTCTTTATCAATTTCAAATTGAACATAAGTTCCTTTTCCTTTCCTACCTTCTATTATTTTTTGTAATTTAATAGGAACATCATCTCGATGAACATAAATATTTTGGGTGTATTCTTCTTTAAGAGGAATGATAAATCCATAGTCATTTGCTCTTTGAAGTTTATTATTGCAACCACCAAACCAGTCAATTATTCCTGTAGTCATAATTATTATTTTCTAAGCTATTGATTTGTAGATAAATAAAATTAATGTTCGTCTGTTATAGCATTTTCGCCTACGTTTAAAAACGTAAATATTACCTATATCTCTTTAATTCTTTCCTCTGCGTTCTCTGCGTCTCTGCGGTTTTTTTATCGGTAATCTTCTACCGAGATAGAAGTAAGTCTGGGCTTGTGCTTAAAAGCTCAATACAGCGACTTCAATGCTTTCTACTCCCTACTTATAAAAAAATCCGCCCTTGCTACAAGCACGAGCGGCAATTAAAAATTAATTTTTGCCTCGACGTTCGTAACTTTCCCAAGGTGGTTGAAAACCACGTCTTTGTAGAAAATCTTCTTGGATCTGCTGCATCTGCACCGTAATTTCCGGATCTTTTTCACCGTTGGCAATTTGCTCAATTTGCAGTTGTTCTAAAGCTTTCATCGCCGCTAAAGGTTTGTCAAAAATCGCATTTAACCCAGCTAAAGCGCGACGTGCTTCTGTATCTTGGGGATTTTGTTCCAACACTGTGGAATAAATTTGTTCTGCCGATCCAAATCGTCTTTGTTCAAAACGTATTCCTCCCAAAGCAGCTAAAGCATCTATATCATCTGGCTCCTCTTTGAGAATATTTTCATAAGCTTTACTAGCCGTCTTTAAATCGCCAATAGCTTTAGCTAACAATGCCACTCTCTGTTGTGAATTAGCATTATCTGGAGCATTCGCAATCAACTGCTTCATTCGCAAACGTGCTTCAGCAGGGTTTCTTTGAGCTATAGTTTCGAGTAAACGCTGCTGCAATCTAATGCTACTGGAGTCAACTTCAACTAAGTAATTATACAGAGCTTCGCGATTGGGATCGGTAGGTAATTGTGTTACTAAACTATATAGTTCTGGGGGGGTATTAGTTGCTTTTTGAGTTGCTAACCAATTATCCAAAACAGCTTCTGCTTGTGGTTTGGAAATGCGTTTGGCTTGATACGCAACACTAGTTTGTCCCAATTGAGCGGTAATATCTTCAGGATTGCGTTTTATAACTTGCTCGTATACTACTAAAGCTTCGTCAAAACGCTTTTGCTGGACTCTTACCCCTACCAATCCGCGCAAAGCACCATCAATGATGTCACTCTGGGGATTTTCGTTTAATACAGCAAAGTAACGTTGAGCGCTGGCTTCTAAGTTACCTTCCCTTCTTTCGATTTCCGCTGCAAGCAACTGTGTTGCCATGTCATTGGCACCTTGAGATGTCCCCGTATAAGCTGCTAAAGCCTGTCTTGCTTGAATTGAATTTTCGAGTTCCAGATACATTTGAGCTACCCGAAAATTTAAAAACGGTGCGTTAACTCCCATCTGCAATATATTTTCATATACGGGTAGAAGTTGAGGTGAGGGAGCATCTATATCAGCTAATGCTAAAGCTAACTCTTGCATCTGTACCGACTCTATAGGCAAGTTTTGCAATGTTGTTGCTAAGCGCTGGTTTAAATCGCTCTTGGAAACCATTGCCAATTTATATTCCAAACCTAGCTGACGCACCATCAAACTTTTATCGTTAGGTAAGGTAGAAGCTAAACGTCTATAAATTTGTAATGCTGTTTCTTCTCCTTGAGGTAAACCAGTAAAAACATTAGCAATTTCCCGCAGCAGACTGGGGGAAGGATTGGGATTGTTAGCAAGAGCTTGACGGTAGAGACTGGTGACTCGTTGCGCCAAGGAAGCATTGTCGGTGTTTTTACGAATTTCATTCAGCGCTCTAGCTAAAGGTAAAATCGCATCTTCTCTACCTTCTAAAGGATCTAAAACCGCTAAAGCTTCGGCTGATTGTTTATTCGCAATATATGCTTGAGACAATTGTGCGCGAGCAAGTATGGCTAACTCATCTAAAGTTTCAGAACGCTGTAACTGGCTTTCTAATATTGCGATCGCTTCTTGGGGATTACCAGTTTTGCGTAAGGTAAGAGCGTAAGCAACCGCAGCATAATCCGTTATTTGTTTTCCACTGGCTTTATAGCGGTTGAATAATTCCTTTGCTTTTTGATAATCGCCACTATAACTGTAAGTTTGAGCGGCTCCGATGATTGCTTCTGGTGTAGGATTATTAGCCAACACTATTTCAAAGTCGGCAACCGATTCGCTAAATTGTCCTTGATAGGAATAAAGCAAAGCACGGTAATAGCGACTTTGCAAATCATCGGGATTTAATTCCAGCAAAGTATTGAGAGCCTTGATACCGGGTTTGTTCCATTTGGGACGATAAGTTCCCATCATGCCCACAATTTTCAAGGCTGCCTGATTGCTGGGATCTAGCGCTAACACTTCTTGATAAGCTTGGAATGCATCTTCAATTTGGCCTGCCCGGTTATAAGCAATAGCTAAACCTAGCTTGGCTTGTAAAGATTGCGGGTTGCTTCTCAAAGCTTGTTGAAAGGCTTTAATCGCATCATCTACCCATCCTTTTTTCAGCAAATTGTAACCCTTTTGCGTTGCTCCAGATGACTGAGCTTGTACGGGATCTATATTGTTTAAAGTTGCCAGTACGATTGGACAAGTAAAAACAAATAAGTGAAAAGGTAACAAAGTAATTCCTACAATAGCTTTACTTTGTGTTTTTCGTTTTTGCTGCCATAAATTAGCTTTGTAGAACAACGATAAGTTGAATTTGTGATTCATCGAGTCATTCTCCCCCTTGGAGTTACATCAAACTCTGATTTAATCCTCACACCCAGAACTGTTTCGTTAAAGTCGTCTCTTCCCTGAACGGAAAAACCCAATCGTAAGTTGTTAAGAAACTGAAAATCGTAATAAAGCTCTAATACATCAAGTTGCTTTCCTTCACGCTCATCTTCGTTGGATAAAGCGCGTCCGTAAGCTAATCCCAATCTGTCATCGGGGGTAAATAAATCTAAGAAACTAGCGCCGAAAACATATGTATCTGCACCTTCTCCTAAATCTCTATTTTCGTAACGTCCGTAGCGTCCAAATAGACCTAATTTCATCTTGGGAATAAAAACTTCAGCGTTCAAACCGTATGCTTCCTCGCGATCGTCCTCCAAAACTCCAAACTGATTGTTTCC
>JBARZF010000613.1:0-2891 GCA_049649675.1 Rivularia sp. (in: cyanobacteria)
TCAGCTTTATCCCGAAGGACTGACCGACTTCCTTAACCTTCCGGCACTGGGCAGGCGTCAGCCCCTATACGTCCTCTTACGAGTTTGCAGAGACCTGTGTTTTTGGTAAACAGTCGCCTGGGCCTCTTTACTGTGACCTGCTCTCGCAGGCACCCCTTCTTCCGAAGTTACGGGGTCATTTTGCCGAGTTCCTTAGAGAGAGTTATCTCGCGCCCCTTAGTTTACTCAACCTCCCTACCTGTGTCGGTTTCGGGTACGGGTACTAAGTTTTCAACACATAGTCGGCTTTTCTTGGCACTATTCTTGACTACGCATTCTCCGTAGAGAACTCCCAATCCAATCAGGGTGTAGCTATCCGTCATGCGTCCTGACTATGCTCCCACTTAATAGCTAGGGATTATTGACCCTATGTCCATCGACTACGCTTTTCAGCCTCGCCTTAGGTCCCGGCTAACCCTCCGAGGACGAACCTGGCGGAGGAACCCTTAGGGTTTCGGGGTATATGATTCTCACATATATTTTCGCTACTCAAGCCGACATTCTCACTTCTATACAGTCCACAACTGCTCGCCGCTATTGCTTCTACCCGTATAGAACGCTCCCCTACCACTTACGTAGTAAGTCCGCAGCTTCGGTACATTACTTAGTCCCGTTCATTTTCGGCGCAGGAGCGCTTGACCAGTGAGCTATTACGCACTCTTTCAAGGATGGCTGCTTCTAGGCAAACCTCCTGGTTGTCTATGCACTCCCACCTCCTTTGCCACTTAGTAATGATTTTGGGACCTTAGCTGGCGGTCTGGGCTGTTTCCCTCTTGACGATGAAGCTTATCCCCCACCGTCTCACTGGCAATGTGTTCTCTGGGTATTCTGAGTTTGCATCGATTTGGTACCGCTCTCGCAGCCCGCACCGAAACAGTGCTTTACCCCCCAGATATAATCATTACCGCTGCGCCTCAACACATTTCGGGGAGAACCAGCTAGCTCCTGGCTCGATTGGCATTTCACCGCTAACCACACCTCATCCGCTGATTTTTCAACATCAGTCGGTTCGGACCTCCACTTGGTGTTACCCAAGCTTCATCCTGGGCATGGTTAGATCGCCAGGGTTCGGGTCTATAAATACTGATTAACGCCCTATTCAGACTCGATTTCTCTTTGGCTCCGGCATTCCCGCCTTAACCTACCAGTACCTATAAGTCGCCGGCTCATTCTTCAACAGGCACGCTGTCACACGTTTAATCGTGCTTCAACTGCTTGTAGGCTAATGGTTTCATGTTCTATTTCACTCCCCTTCCGGGGTTCTTTTCACCTTTCCCTCGCGGTACTTTTCGCTATCGGTCACGTAGTAGTATTTAGCCTTACGAGATGGTCCTCGCTGATTCAATAGGGATTTCACGTGCCCCTACCTACTCGGGATACAGTTAGTATCCAATCAATTTTCGACTACAGGACTTTCACCTTCTCTGGTGCAGTATTTCGCTGCTTCATCTAATCTATGGATTCCATGTCACTGTCCCACAACCCTATATTGCAAGCAATATAGTTTAGGCTATTCCCCGTCCGCTCACCGCTACTAGGGGAATCACTTTTGTTTTCTTTTCCTCGGGCTACTAAGATGTTTCAATTCGCCCGGTTGGCTCGTTCCTGCCTATATATTCAGCAGGTCGTATTAAGGGTTGTCCCATTCGGATATTTCCGGCTCATCGCTTGCTTCCAGCTCCCCGGAACGTTTCGTCGGTAGCCACGTCCTTCATCGCCTCTACGTGCCTAGGTATCCACCATTAGCCCTTTGTAGCTTGACCACAAAGATGTTCCAATACAATCATTTAACAAAATAGGATATCTAGATACTTGCTTTTACCATCTATTTCTAATTCCTTAGAAGCAGATAATCAAAAGACTACCTAAATTATTTTCGCGTGAATATGCAGTTTTCAAGGTTCTGACTGGATAACAATCCAGCATTCCGACTTCACATAAGTCTGGGTGCTGAAACTTTTCCGGATTTACTTATTAAAAAATTTGGTGGAGGTAAGCGGACTCGAACCGCTGACATCTGCCTTGCAAAGGCAGCGCTCTACCAACTGAGCTATACCCCCATCTTCAGTTATCAATTAACAGTTATCAGTGATCAAATTTTATTTAATACTGCTCACTGTTGACGAATTACTGTTTCAGGTGGGCCATCCTGGACTCGAACCAGGGACCTCACCCTTATCAGGGGTGCGCTCTAACCACCTGAGCTAATAGCCCATAAGTGATAATCAATTAACTAATTAATATTATACTTAAATAAATAATTAACTAATTAATTACCGAACCTATAATTGTTTGAAAGCCGAAAATATAACCAAAATCTACGTTACGACCTGGGATGTACCTTCTCATCATCTATATGCAAATTGCTTTCGACGTATGAGTGGTTAGGTCTCCCTGAAAAGGAGGTGATCCAGCCACACCTTCCGGTACGGCTACCTTGTTACGACTTCACCCCAGTCATCAGTCCTACCTTCGGCGTCCCCCTCCGCGAACGGTTAGGGTAACGACTTCGGGCGTGACCAACTTCCATGGTGTGACGGGCGGTGTGTACAAGGCCCGGGAACGAATTCACTGCAGTATGCTGACCTGCAATTACTAGCGATTCCTACTTCACGCAGGCGAGTTGCAGCCTGCGATCTGAACTGAGCCATGGTTTATGAGATTAGCGCACTATCGCTAGTTGGCTGCTCTTTGTCCATAGCATTGTAGTACGTGTGTAGCCCAAGACGTAAGGGGCATGATGACTTGACGTCATCCCCACCTTCCTCCGGTTTGTCACCGGCAGTCTCCCTAAAGTGCCCAACTTAATGATGGCAACTAAGGACGAGGGTTGCGCTCGTTGCGGGACTTAA
>JBARZF010000614.1:0-4378 GCA_049649675.1 Rivularia sp. (in: cyanobacteria)
AATTTAGAACCAAGTTTTGAATATACAACTCGTAACAAAATATTTGACCAAGTTTTTAGTCCGGAATATGTTTGGAAATTAATGCATTTTCGCGAAGAAAATATTATAAGCATGTCTCAAAAAATAAGTAACTCTGACAGTTTCAATAGTAGTGATGATAATAATAATTCAAATGGAATGAATAGAAAAGATATAGGTATTATGCCAGGGAAATTAAACATTACTTTAGAGAATTTGAATATATTACAGGATTTAATTATGCATTCATATGATTCTCCATCAGTTGATTTAGAGCAAGATTTAGAAACCGAGATTATCCCTGTATATAACGAACAACAATCAGCAGCAAACAGTACAAACATAACTGAAATTATGAATCACTTTCAACGAGAATCTGCTCCTCTATTAGATGAAAAGGAATTATTTCATGCTCAGATAGATTTAACCGAAAGAATCATGGATGAATATGAGAATCAAGGGAAAGACGAGTTTGTCTTCACACCTTTAGGAATTGTCACAATAAATGCAGAAGAAAGTTGTTGCAGCCTAAAAGATTCAGAAGATGGTCATACAATATTTACTGCGACTTTTGATGCTGATATTATTCACGGATTAAACGATACTGATGCTCTTAAAATTGAAATGATTTTGCATCAGTTTGATAGGGAAGATTTTCGACGAGCGAGAAGTATGCTTCAAGAAGAAAAGTTAATTCATCAAGATAACGGTTCCCAACTCAACCGAAATGCAGGAATAGATTATGATTCATAGTTTACGAAAAGCTAAAAATGAAAGTTATCTGAATAAATTACTTGAAGGGAAAGATGCAGATTTTCAAAGAAGAGTTTTAGCTGTAGCAGTTGAACATGGATTATCTACAAGTGACCCTTTATTCTTGATAATGCTTTCTACTGGTCAACTTCAAGTTTTACTAGAAGATAAGCCATCAGAATTAGACCAATTATTTAAACGTTGGTCGGAAGCAATTTACGAGCATTTAGAGAAAGCAAAGCGTACTGCTATAAGTGGTCAGGAAGTAGAAATTCGTTCGATGGTAAACCGACTTATTAAACATTGTGAGTCGAAAGAGCGAAGCCGTTTAGTAGTAATGTTACCAGCTATAGGACTAATAGTAGCAGCAATTGGGTTTGGTGTTTTGACTGGTTTATCTGTTCCGGTATGGCTGGCTGGTGGTTATGCGTCTGGAAAGCCGAAGTTATTAACAGTTGAACAAGTTGAAAGCTTGCGGTGGTTAAAAAGTTCTCAAGGTCGGTTAGCGAGGAATATTGTTACTTGGAATTCTGAAAGTTTGAGCAATTTAAATTGTACTAATAATCCGGAGCAAAGGGCTGTAGTTAATAATGCTAAAGGTAAATATATTGCTCGTAAAAGCGATTATTGTCTATTGCGGGTTAAATCACCTTGATGAAAATGAAAATACTAGTTTAAATTAATATATTTCGGAGTCAATAATGGAAGAATTAAGCTGTTACTATCATCAACAAGAATATTGTCAATCAAGAAGGCAGAAGAATAGAGGCAGAGGGCAGAAGGATAAGGTAGAAAAAGGAAGTACTTCTAACAATCAAAAGGTAATGCAAGGAAAGTCTGTTCCTTTTCAGGAGTTACCCCTTCAGCCTCCTGCCAACTGCCATCTGCCTTCTTCACAATTAGATACTAATTCGCCACTAATTTATGCAAATAGTAATTTTCAAAACATCGATAAAATTCGTGCAGTAGTTGTTGAAGACCAAGAACTGATAGTTATTGGTCTTAAGAAAGCATTAGAGCAGTATGAAAATATTGAAATTGTTGGAGATGCTTTTAATGCAAAACATGGTTTAACGCTATTAAATAACCTAAAACCTAAAATTGCCATAGTTGATATTTGTTTACCGGACTGTGATGGGATTCAACTAACTAGAGAAATCAAAAGAAAACATTCAGGGGTGAAAGTCATCATACTAACTTCGCACTCAGATAGAGAGACTGTTCTAAAAGCATTTGCTGCGGGTGCTACTTCTTATTGCATGAAAGATATTAAATTTTCAAAATTAATTGAAGCGATATATCTCACCTGTCTTGGCTACAACTGGATTGACCCGGCTGTCACCCATTTTATACTCCAGCAAGCTCAGAAAAATCCCATATGTTTCAATCGGGATGGCTCTCGAAGTTATGACGATTTAGATGAAGAAATGCTTGACCTGTATACCCTGACAGGTAGGGAATTACAGATATTAGACCTGATTGTGAATGGTAATACTAATGCGGCGATCGCCAATCAACTTCATATAACAATCGGAACCGTGAAAAGCCACGTTCGCAATATTCTCAACAAAATCGGCGCAGAAGACCGCACTCAAGCAGCAGTTCATGCTTTGCGTTACGGCTTAGTGGATTAAAAAATTTATTACAACAACGAGGTAAAATAATGACTCACATGATGTTAGATAGTGTCTTAGAGCAAATAAAAGAAGAAATTAAAATTGATGCCAACGGTAAAGGCAAAGCTAGCATTCGGGCTACAGCTAGGCTAGCAGGTGTAGATGATAAGTCTTTAAGAGTTGCGTTTGAAAGTGCGGAACAAAACCCTTCAACATTGGCTGCAAAGCTTGTTGAGAAAGGGTTTATAGGTGCGGAACAGTGTTCGTGGTCGCGGGTTGGAATTCCAGATTTAGCGGTTTCTATAGTACTAGAATACTATGCGTTTGATGCTGGTAGGTATTGTAAAGAGCAAGCTAAACTAGCATACAAGGCTTTCGCAACTACTGGAATTCGTATTTGGATGCAGCACATCAAAGGTTGGCAGCAATCCAAACAAGAAGTTGTTTCAGAGCAGCCTAGTGTAAAAGATATTTCGGAAGCAATTTCATCGGTTTTCTGTTTGGGAACAATTGACCCGAATCTTGTACAGGGTTTAATTGCCAATGAAATTGGTAAAGCATATCCGCACCTCAAAGCCCAAATGGAAGCTGTCAAGCAACTGCTACCAACTCCCGTAGAAGACGAGTTATTAACTGTTACTAACCTCGCCAAGCTTTATACAGAGCATAGGGACAAACAGTTAAGTCAAAATAATACTGCTCAAAGTAATGCAAAGGTAATGAATAAAATTCTGATAAAAAAGGGGATGCAATTCAAAAATCCTAATTCCGATGCGAAAAAGAACGGGCTACCTTTATATTTACCGACCGAGTTGGGTAAGCAGTATAGTAAAGTCATCCTACAAGAAGCAAATAGAAGTAATAAAACTATTCAACAATTACGTTGGTTTCCTTCGATTTTGGATTTAATTGATTAAATATTATCTACTTCTGATAGCTATAACTTCCGTATACTCTTTCTCTTCCCCTCCTTCTCTCTCACTCTCTCCCTCGATTAAAGCTTATGTAAGGCTATATAGGAGTAGTTGCTTACCCTTGCTGTAAACCTTTCTGCTCTACAAAAGTATCATGCTCAAAATTTCTCTTCTCATCCTCGGTGAACTTGCATACCTGAACGGGTTTCCCTTTCTGCACCTTATATAAAGTCCCGCGATGATTTTCCTTCTCATCAACAATCCGCAGCATTTCTGAAGGTACATGGTGAATAACTCGATATTGACCATCTCTGAACGTAGCTGTTTGTATTTCCTCAGCAGCATTTGCGGGATTTTCTGTTAAACTCGCAAGAGCCTGTTTTAACATTTGTTTTTCCCATTCTTCGCGTTTTACTTTCATAGAAGCCTCTGAAACAGATTTGTTAGTTGAATTAGAAATATGCTCTTTGGAAACTGCTGCGGGTGTATTATTTTGAGTAGAATTGGTTGGCACAAGCACTTTAATTTCAGTCGATTGTGTAGTTGAGTGTTTTGTTTGATTTTGATTGTTAATTTGGTTAATTAATTCTCGTAATTCACTCAACTCAATTGCGATAAATTTAGTTCTTTGTCCACTTTGTAACTGGTCGTATTCTAGAGGGAAATTCAATGTATCGTTGATTCTAGCTGCTGTCTTCTTTTCTGAAACCTTTGTAGGAACAGTAACACAAAAATAAAGTTCTTCAATATTGTCTTTGTTCGCGATACCAATCAAGCTTTCAACACCAAATTTTTTATCAATCTCCTCAGATAGTTTCTGAAAAATTTCTGTATCTATATTCTTTTCTTTTAAAAGCGATTCAAAATATTCATTTTTTATAGGTAATACACCTAAAGATGCTTCCGAGTCATGTAATAAACTTTTGTTCTCTTTCTCCTGGTACTTCTCTTTAAGAATTGGTTTTAATTCGTATAATAAACTTTTTTTATTCTCTGTAACTAAAGGTTCTTCTTTAATCCAAGTTTGAGGATATTGAATTGTTTGGGGGTCAACTTTGATATGAGCAATAGTGGCAG
>JBARZF010000615.1:0-4740 GCA_049649675.1 Rivularia sp. (in: cyanobacteria)
AAAACTTGTAGGGAACAGCAATTGCTTGAGTGGATGGTTCGGTTTCAGCACTTTGGAAGAATTTGTAAGTTTTTGTAATTGGCAGAATCAAACCTTCCTGCAAGGCTTTCCACAATCCTGCTGCTACCTCTGTTTGGAGTTGCTGGGAAACAATCGCCAATGTCTCTAAATCAAACTGCGCTCCAATACAAGACGCGAGTTTCAAAATCTCCTGGGTCGATTCCGGTAGCTTTTGCAACTGTAATGCCATAAACTCGACCACATCCGAGGTCAAAGCAGCATCCCGCACTTGCACAATATCACATTGCCAATGACCTGCATCCCGGTCAAAGGTAATTAATTGCTCTTGATACAATGCCTTGAGAAACTGGGTAGCAAAGAAAGGATTACCTTGAGTTTTCTCCATTACCAACTCTGTCAGTGGTTTCACCACTTTTTCCCCACCATGAAGAGTATCTGCAACTAGATAATTGAGACTAGTAAAACTCAGGGTTTGGAGGGTGATGGTGTGAATTGCCGCTCCGGCTTTCTCCATGCCACTGAGGGTCAACATCAACGGGTGAGCAGCAAATACCTCATTATCCCGATATGCTCCCAACAGCAATAAACAGCCCGTTTTCACCTCAGACATTAACACCTGAATCAAATTCAGCGAAGCCGAATCTGCCCACTGTAAATCGTCGAGAAACATCACCAACGGATGTTCGGTGCTGGTAAACACCTGAATGAACCTTTGAAAGAGTAGATTAAACCGATTTTGGGCAGCAGTTCCCGATAACTCCGGTGCAGGGGGTTGATGTCCAATAATCCGCTCCAGTTCGGGAATTAGTTCAATGATGACTTGGGCATTTTCTCCCAGTGCTTCTAGAATTTGGGTTCTCCAAGTTTGCAGTTGGGTATCACTTTCACTCAGCAATTGCCCCATCAAATCCCGAAAGGCTAGCACAAAGGCTGAAAAGGGAATGTTACGATTAAATTGGTCAAATTTACCTTTGATGAAGTAACCTCGTTGCTTGACGATGGGTTTATGTACTTCATTGACAACGGCTGTTTTGCCAATCCCTGAAAACCCAGCCACTAACATCATTTCTGATGCTCCTTGGGTAACCCTTTCAAAAGCTTCTAGCAGGGTTTGTACTTCTTCCTCTCGTCCGTAGAGTTTTTCGGGGATAATGAAGCGATCGCACAAGTCCCTCTGTCCCAATTCAAACTCAGTAATTGAGCTAGTTTCCTTCCACTGGTTTAAACACTCACCTAAATCATGCTTGAGTCCCAAAGCACTTTGGTAACGGTCTTCGGCATTTTTCGCCATCAATTTGGCGACTATTGTTCCCAGCATTTTGGGCACATCGGTATTTACTTCATGGATAGGTGTGGTAATATTAGCAATGTGACAATGCACTAGTTCTAAGGGGTCGTCTGTAATGAAGGGTAAACGACCTGTGAATAATTGATACAAGGTGACACCGAAAGCATAAAAATCACTGCGATAATCAATACCGCGATTCATCCGTCCCGTTTGTTCTGGTGCTAAATAGGCTAGGGTTCCTTCCAAGGTGTTGAGATTTTGGATTTCCTGGGTTTCTTTGGGTAACAACGAAGCGATGCTAAAGTCAATCAGTTTAACTTGCTTGGACTGTGGATGAATGAGGATGTTGGCGGGTTTAATATCCTTGTGAATTACCCGATGTTGGTGTAATTCGCGGAGGATGTCAGTTATTTGCACAGCGATTGCCAATTTCTCAGCTAAGTCTAATTGCTGCTGGATATATTTTTCTAGGGATATCCCACCCCAATCTGCCATCACTAAGACATAGCCATTGCCCAATGTTTCCAGGCTCAGGGGTTGAATAATGCCATCAATGGGTAGATTTTTGGCTATTGCATACTGATTACGAAACTGTACCAATTCCCCAAATGTGGGATACTCTCGTTGCAACACCTTAATTACTACGGGTAATTGCCGATTATCCTGTATTGCTCTACACACTGCTGTCCGAGAACCCAGGTAGAGCTGTTCAGTGATAGTGTAACCAGAAATTTCCGGAAATTGAGGTGCTATGGGTGTCATGGGCTTGAGGACTGATAATTGGATGGAGAATTCATTACTGTTATTAAGATACCCAAAAATTTTGTTAATCTAACAATCAGGAGCAACGCTCTGGTGGGTAAAATTAATCACCGACAAATAATAAAGATGCAACCGCTGCTGTATTGTCACGGTGAGAAGCATTACTCCCAAAACACACTACAATAACTCGCTACCTATTTTTTATCAATTTTCTCCGACGTAATCATTTTCTGCTTCTGTAGGAATACTCGCAAGCTTTTTGATATCTCCTATACTGACGAACTAATTATGTATAGCGATTCTAAATAGAAACCGATTGATTTGTAGTGCGAGCCGGAAAGCTCGCTCGGTAAAAGATCGCAAGATGCATGTCCTATCGGACACACTGCGTTAACGCACTACGGAAATTAATTGGAATGACTATAATTTCAGGTACTACACTTTTAACTTACTTCTACTTTTAATGATTTCTCTTTTTTAATTTGGGGTCATGTTAATCCCTATGGTGCTTTTCACTTGAATCTGAAGAGAGGTTGTCAATTGAAGTGGAGTAAATGTATCTAAAAATCGGGCATAGATAAACTTTATAAGCTGAAAATCAATCACGTCAATGCTTTTAGTTTATCTTGCGCCTCGTACCCCCACTAGGGAACTGTTCGGCTCCCACTACAAATACAACCAATTCCCAATCCCCAATCCCCAATTACAATTTCTGCAATAATTCCTGAGTCAATTGATTAAACGCTTTTGAACCTCCCGATTGAGGACTATTTAACACCACCGGGAATTTGCGTTTGACAGATTTTTTCCGCGCCATAATCTTGATAAACGCGGTTAATAACTTGCTTGTAATATCTGCCAGTTAATATATTACTATTGGACATTGTAAATACAATTCCCAACATTGAGATATTTATATTTGCCTCGTTTTCGTGACTTTCTTTCAACTGAGCAATGCGTCTTTCTAATAACTGAATACCCACCACAGATAAAGGTTCTGGCTTTGCGGGAAGAACATAAAAATTACTCGCAGCTTTTAAATAATCATCAAAGAAAGCGGCTTGTTTGTTGGGATTGGGTAAGTCAACGCTGATATATCCAGATTGTCGTTCAATTAACGGCATATTTTCTAACCCCATTTGTATCTGTAAATCCGGGGCTAATTTTAAAACAGAAGCAAATTTCACAATTAGCGGGAGAATTTTAAAAATTAGGACTTAAAAATTATACCGCCATTTAACGATAATACATATCAATTGTGTAGAGACGGCGTGCACAATGCAACGTCTCTTTTTATTTGGGTTGTTAACCAATGTGTAGCAGAAGTCAAAATCTGTCCTCTCAATTTTCTTTATTAACAACTAAGCAAAGTTGTAAGCATTCCCACCATATAATCAGTTAAATCTTGGTCAATAACAACACCAGTGGTTTCCCACCATCGATCGTTTAGGTCTAAATTTCGCACCTGTTCTGTATCGACCGATCCTGTAATAGATAAGTTATCTGGTAATAACACTAAGGTTTTAATTTGAGGCTTGATAGTGTTAGTTATGGGTAAAACAATAACCATCTTGCGCCGATGATTGAACTTGGTATTGCTAATCACTAAGCAAGGTCTGGTTTTTCCTTGTTGCTCCCTACCTGAAGTTGGATTAAGATTTATTCTGATAATTTCTCCTCTTTGAACGCTCAAATTAACTCTCTCCCCTGTGGTTCAGACTGAGGAAAGTCCTGTAAGTCTTCTGGATGTCTGTAATCTTCAGGAATACTATCTAGGATTTCATCCAAAGTTGGCAATGTTTTATCTTGCTCTATAATCAAGCGATCGCCTTCTATACTTACCAAAATATTGGTGTTAGCCTCCAGTTTGAGATCGCTGACTATCGAACTAGGGACGATTAACCCTAAGCTATTCCCCCATTTTTTGATTTGACTTTTGATTTTCATAAATTAGATATAATATAATTAGACATAGTATAACAAATTAAGGGAGCAAGATGCTCTCATTGTAATTACCAATTCCCAATGCCCATTACCCATTACCAACTACAATTTAATTTTTGCAACAATTCCTGAGTCAACTGATTAAAAGCTTTTAAACCTCCCGATTGAGGAGTATTTAACACAACTGGCATAAAACTATCAACGGCTTTAGCGACGTTTACACTACTCGGGAATTTGACGAAGAGAAATATTTAACATTATTTATCCAGCAACGCCGAAATCCTTATCTTCCATATAATGTAAGAATTGCTGTGAAACAAACTTTACCCTACGCGATCGCCTCAAGATGCAATCTCGAACTAGACCATTACAAGAACTATAGAAAGGACTGAACTAAATGAACAACAACCCTTCTAACGCTCCTGCACAATGTCCCTTTCGTGGAACCCGCGTTGGAGGAGCGCTCGGTTCTAAGCCGCAAACTGATGATTGGTGGCCGAATCGACTTCAGGTCGAGCTGCTTCACCAAAATTCCCCCCTGGCTAACCCGCTAGGAGATTTTGACTATAAGGAAGCGTTTGGGAAGATTGACTTCCAACAGTTGAAGAAGGATATCAAAACTCTACTAACAGATTCAAAAGACTGGTGGCCAGCCGACTACGGCAACTACGGACCTCAGATGATCCGCATGGCATGGCACTCTGCGGGAACCTACCGTATTGCAG
>JBARZF010000616.1:0-1567 GCA_049649675.1 Rivularia sp. (in: cyanobacteria)
ATAAACTAATAAAAGGCTATCCAGATAGTAACATTCTGTTTGAAGATTCTCAGACAGCGGTTTTGATTCAAGGTGGTAATGAATCGATGCGGGTTCCGATAAAAGATGCGGAAGCGTTAGATCAAATTATTACTCGTTTTATCAATTATGTTCCTGCGGAAGTTAAAGATTTTCGCGAAGCTATCAAAACTTTTAAAGAGGATTTGCCGACTATTTTAAAAGCTTTGCGAGATTTGATTGATAGTCAAGCTGAAAATAATTTAAATTTTCAAGAATCTGTAAATCAATTTTGGGGAATTTGTAAACAATCAATTAATCCCGAAATAGATTTATTAGATATTCGGGAAATGATGATTCAGCATATTTTAACTGAAGATATTTTTATCAATATTTTTAATGAATCTCAATTTCACCGTGAAAATAATATTGCTCGCGAATTACAAAACGTTATAGAAACTTTCTTTAAAGGTAATGTTAAAAGAAACACTTTGGGTACAATTGAACGTTACTATGGGGTGATTAGAAGAACTGCTGCGAACATTTACAATCATCACGAAAAGCAGAAGTTTTTAAAAGCGCTTTACGAAAATTTTTATCAAGCTTACAATCCCAAAGCTGCCGATAGGCTAGGAATCGTCTATACTCCGAATGAAATTGTCCGCTTCATGGTGGAAAGTGTTGATTATTTAACGCACAAACATTTTGGTAAGTTATTAGCCGATAAAAACGTTCAAATTCTAGATCCATCAACAGGCACAGCGACGTTTGTTACTGAATTAATTGAATATTTACCGAAGGATAGTCTGGAATATAAATATAAAAATGAAATTCACTGTAATGAACTAGCAATATTACCTTATTACACCGCGAATTTAAATATTGAATACACTTATAAACAAAAGATGGGTGTTTATGAGGAGTTTGATAATATTTGTTTTGTAGATACTCTCGAACATACATCTTTTGAAGGCAAGCAATTAGATTTGTTTGCCATGAGTGTAGAGAATACAGAAAGAATTAAGCGACAAAATGAAAGTACAATTTCGATAATAATTGGCAATCCTCCATATAATGCCAAACAAGAAAACTTTAACGATGATAATGCTAATCGTCGCTATCCAGAAGTAGATAAACGTATCAAGCAAACCTACGTACAAAAAGGGACAGCGCAAAATCAAACTGCACTCTATGATATGTATGTCAGATTTATACGATGGGCATCTGACAGATTAAGCGAAAATGGGATTTTAGCTTTAATTACTAATTCATCTTTTATCGATGGTAGAACTTTTGATGGATTTAGAAAAGTTGTTAGTGAAGAGTTTAGCGATATTTACATTATCGATTTAGGTGGAAATATTAGAACAGGAGATAAATCCGGTAGCGTTTTCGGAATTCAGCTTGGTACAGCTATTAGCTTTATGGTGAAAAAGCAAGAAAAGACCAAAGTTCCTTGTCGAATATTCTATAAAAAGCTTGAACAAGATTCAGGAGAAGCTAAACTTGATTTTTTATCTAAATCATCTTTGGATAAAATTTCCTTTGAACACATTCATCCAGATAATAA
>JBARZF010000617.1:0-7269 GCA_049649675.1 Rivularia sp. (in: cyanobacteria)
AGCGGTTGTGTTTGGCTCGAACGATTATTCACGAACCGATTATATTGCTGCTCGACGAACCAGTTTCCGGACTCGATCCCATTGCCAGGATGCAGTTTCGGGAAATCATCAAAGTATTGCAGGAAGCTGGGATGACAATCTTGATTTCTTCCCATGTTTTGAGCGATTTAGCAGAATTATGTACCTCAGTAGGAATTATGGAACTTGGCTTTTTAGTCGAAAGTACTTCACTCGAAGAACTTTATAAAAGTTGCGCTACCCAGCAGATAGTTATTTCCACCTTGGGAAAACAAGAAGTTCTATTAAGCGAACTGAAAAATAATCCTTTGGTTGAAGAGTGGGAAATATTACCAAATAAAAATAGCGTCAAAATCAACTTTACTGGGGAAGAAAAAGACTCAGCCGATTTATTGCGTTCTCTTGTCACCGCCGGAATTCCTTTAAGCGAATTTCACTGTACTCAAGAAGACTTAGAAAGTATTTTCCTCAAACTCGGACACAAACAAGCTAGTTAACAGTGAACAGTGAACAGTGACCAAGGAATAGCATAACTGAAATTATTAATCTATAATTCCTAACTCCTAACTCCTAGCTACAAGCCACTAACTACAAACAACTATCTAATATCATGCTTACTTCAATTGATAAAATTGGCGATTGGAATCCACAACTTTTAAGGGAATTAAAAGGTCGTCTGAAGCCGTTTCCCGTTATTATCGCGTTTGTAACATCTCTAGCGACTCAATTAGTAATATTTCTATATCAATTACGAGAATTTCCTAGTAATCCTGAAAATGAAAGTGAAATTACAATTGATTTGAGATATTGCGAGGCAACAAATATTGTCAAAGAGCAGTATGCAAGATGGGTATCATGTCCTACAAATCAAATTGATATGCAACTGTGGTGGCAAGATCACTGGAAATATATGTTTTTCACACTGTGCGTAATTTTTATTTTTACGCTTTTGGTAGCAGGAAGTTATTTGATAATTAATGACTTATCACAGGAAGAACGTAAAGGAACCCTGAATTTTATTCGTTTGAGTCCGCAATCGGAAACTACTATTTTTACTGGAAAGATGTTGGGAGTTCCAGTTTTAATTTATCTGCTAGTTCTTGCTGCAATTCCTTTTCATATATTGACTGGAATAAATGGAAATCTTCCTTTTGGCAATATCTTATGTTTCTACTTAATACTTGTAGCTAGCTGTATTTTATTTTATAGCTTGGCTTGTTTATTTGGTATATTCGGTGGTTCCGTATTAAGTGGTTTTAAACCTTGGTTGGGTAGTGGTTTAGTTTTACTATTTTTGTGGGTATCAATGCAATTTACCAGTCATGAATCCTATAACAGCTACGGTGCTTTTGCTAGACTATTCAGCCCTACAGATATAACTCATTATTTTTTCCCTGATTGCTTCAGCTATCGAACTCCAGCATTACAAAAATTACAGTTTTTTAATTTCGCTATAGGTAAGAGTTTTATTAGTGTAATCGCACTACATTTATTGAATTATGCATTATGGACGTATTGGGCTTGGCAAGGACTAAAACGTTGTTTCCGCAATCCTAATGCAACGATTATTAGTAAACAACAAAGTTACTTAATTTTCGCCTGTTTTGAAGTAGTACTTATCGGATTCTTTATTCCCGAAGATTATTCTAATCCAGAATATAGTACTGATTGGGATCAACTTAATACAATTATGGGTACTTTATATGCATGGAATATGCTTATAATTGTGCCATTATTTGCTCTGATATTAACTCATCGTCAAGCGATACAAGATTGGGCAAGATTTCGATTTAATAAAGAAGAAAATAGTGTAGGTTACTCTAAAAACTCTTTGTTTTCAGAATTAATATTTGGTGAGAAAAGCCCAGCTATTTTAGCAATGGCAATCAATTTATTAATTGTTACAAGTGCTTTTATCGTATTATTTTTGAAAGCAAGTGTTGACATCTCGTATACTAGCGATAACGTTTTAAGATTTGTGAGTAGCTTATTGCTGTTTGTCAGTTTGATAATGATTTACGCCACCGTTGCTCAAATCATGTTGATGCTGAAAAACTCAAAACGCACTTTATGGGCTGCGGGAACAACAAGTGCATTGATAATTGTACCGACAATAATTTTAGGTGCTTTAAGCGCACAGCAATCGAATATTTTGTGGCTATTTACAGTTGCTTTCTGGTTCGCTACTGAAAAGGCTACATTTCCTATCATTTTGAGTGCTTTTCTTTGCCAAGTAGTTATTGTAGGCTTATTGAATTACTATTTAATTAAGCAGGTTAAATATGCTGGTGAATCTGCTAGTAAAGCAATGTTTTCTCAAGCGAAAGTTTAGAGTTAAAAATTGAGAATCTCTCTCAGAAACCGCCCTAGAATAAATTCCCAGGCTGATTAAAAAGTACCTCTTCATTGCACTCTCATTCCTTATTCAGTCCTATTTATTGGACTTTCGCTATTAGACAGGAGTTTGCAACCCCTGGCGGTTTTAAGAATATTGCGAGATGTCCATTAAAATGGAATAAAGCACTACTTAATTTCGATACTCAAACTCGTTCACAAACAAGCGAGTTAAAAATTAATCAAAACAGTCCTAACTCATAAAAAACAACTAAAAAATCATTAAAATCATGCTTAATTTAATCGATACAGTAGGCGAATGGAATCCACAACTTTTCAGGGAATTAAAAGGTCGTTTAAAAAAAATTCCCGTAATTATAGCTTTAGTTACGTCTTTAGCTACTCAGTTAATATTATTTATCTATCATTTCATACAGATTCCTAATTTAGATGGTAAAACCATCTATATCAATGAAAAATATTGCAAAGTAGACTATCCAAATAATAGTAGCTATCTAGAATGTCCTACAAATCAAGTTGATATGCAATTGTGGTGGCAAGACCACTTTGGATATATGTTTGTATCGCTCAGCATGATTTTTATCTTCACGCTGTTGGTAGCGGGGACTTACTTGATAATTAACGATTTATCACAAGAAGAACGTAAGGGTACGCTGAATTTTATTCGCCTCAGTCCGCAATCGGAAACAAGTATCTTTATTGGAAAAATCTTGGGTGTTCCAGCTTTAATCTATCTTCTAGTTACCGCTGCAATTCCTTTTCATATTTTGACTGGAATAAGTGCAAATATTCCCTTTGGTAATATCTTCTGTTTCTACTTAATGCTTTCAGCTAGCTGTATTTTTTTCTACAGTCTTGCTTCATTATTTGGTATATTCGGTGGCTCTGCGTTTAGTGGTTTTAAGCCTTGGTTGGGTAGTGGTTTAGTTCTACTATTTTTATGGATAAACGTGGCTATAAGTTTCGCAGGTAATTATCATAATCACATTGCTTTTTTTAGATTATTTAGCCCTACGGATATAGCTAATTATCTTTTTCCAAACCTGTCTAATTCAAATTCAGCACTACAAGATTTAAAGTTTTTTAATTTCGCTGTAGGGAAAAGTTTTTTTGGTGTAGTAGCAATACATTTATTAAATTATGCATTATGGACATATTGGGCTTGGCAAGGATTAAAACGTTGTTTTCGCAATCCTAATGCAACCATTATCAGCAAACAACAAAGTTATTTGATTATCACAAGTTTTCAAGTGATGATTTTAGGATTTTATGTTTCCGAAGATTATACTCGCTGGAGCGGTTTTTCTGAGGGTATCCTCAGTTTATATATATGGAATCTGTTTTTGATTGTGCCATTGTTCGCTCTTTTATTACCTCATCGTCAAGCGATACAAGACTGGGCGCGATTTCGATATCAAAAGGATGCCAATAGTACAGCTTACTCAAAAAAATCTTTACTTGCAGAATTAGTGTTTGGTGAAAAAAGCCCAGCTATTTTAGCAATCGCGATCGATCTATTAATTGCTGGAAGTGCCTTTGTTGTACTATTTTTTAAAGCCAATATTGATAATTCAAATCCAAGCAAGACAATTTTATGGATTTTGAGTACCTTATTAGTTTTTGTCAGTATAATAACGATTTACGCTACTATTGCTCAAATAATGTTGATGTTGAGAAACTCTAAGCGCACTTTATGGGCAATGGGAACTATAAGTGCATTAATCATTTTACCCATAATAGTTTTTGCGATTCTAAACATTCAAACAGAAAATATTTTGTGGCTATTTACGGTTGGTTTCTGGTTTGCTGCCGAGCAGTCTACAGTTACCAGCATTTTTAGTGTATTTATTTGCCAAGTAGTTATTTTAGGGTTGTTGAATTGGTATTTAATCAAGCAAGTTAGATTAGCAGGAGAATCCGCAACTAAAGCAATATTTTCTCAAGCAAAAGTTTAAGGTTTGAACTTGATAGGGAAGAATATTTCACCCCAACGCAATAACTCTCCTTTTTTTAGGGGGGTTTTGCGTAAGTCTTCACCATACAAGTAGTAATGGCTGCCTAACGCTAGCTTTTACCAGTTAAAAACTATTAAGCTGGTAGATAACGCTTAAATACTTTGCTGGCTGAGTAATAGTAATTGAATTATGTTTGACGCACTAGCCGACCGTTTAGAATCTACCTGGAAAAAGCTCCGGGGACAAGGTAAAATCTCCCAATCCAATATTCAGGAAGCTTTGCGGGAAGTACGTCGCTCCTTGTTGGAAGCGGATGTCAATCTCCAAGTAATTAAAGAATTTATTAGCGAAGTTGAAACCAAGGCACAAGGTGCTGAGGTATTGAATGGAGTACGCCCCGGCGAGCAGTTTATCAAAATCGTTCATGATGAACTAGTAAATGTGATGGGGGAAACTAACGTCCCCCTCGTGCAAGCCGAAGAATCACCAACTATTATTTTAATGGCTGGTTTGCAAGGTACTGGTAAAACCACTGCTACGGCTAAGTTGGCATTACACCTGAGAAAATTAGAACGCAATTGTTTGATGGTGGCGACAGACGTTTATCGTCCTGCTGCGATCGACCAGTTGATAACTTTGGGTAAACAAATTGACGTGCCGGTGTTTGAACTGGGTAGCGATGCAAACCCAGTTGAGATTGCCCGTCAAGGTGTGGAACGTGCGAAAGCGCAAGGAATCGATACCGTAATTATTGATACCGCTGGTCGTCTGCAAATTGACGAAGACATGATGGCAGAATTAGCCAATGTCAAACAAGCCGTCCAGCCCCATGAAACCCTGCTAGTAGTGGATGCAATGACTGGTCAAGAAGCAGCAAACTTGACCCGTACTTTCCACGAAAAAATTGGTATTAGCGGTGCAATTTTAACTAAGTTAGATGGTGATAGCCGTGGTGGTGCGGCGTTATCGGTGCGGCGAATTTCCGGTGCGCCGATTAAATTTGTTGGTGTAGGTGAAAAAGTCGAAGCCCTACAGCCTTTTTATCCCGATAGAATGGCATCGCGGATTTTGGGGATGGGAGATGTCTTAACTCTGGTAGAAAAAGCCCAGGAAGAATTTGACATCGCCGATGCCGAAAAAATGACAGAGAAAATGCTGTCGGCGCAGTTTGATTTTACCGATTTTCTCAAACAACTGCGTTTGTTAAAAAATATGGGTTCCCTTGGAGGCATCATGAAGATGATTCCAGGAATGAACAAAATTTCCAACGAACAACTAGAACAAGGGCAATCTCAGCTTAAACGCTCCGAGACGATGATTAATTCCATGACTCCGGAAGAACGCAAGAATCCGGATTTATTGGCAAGTTCTCCCAGCAGACGGCGAAGAATTGCAAAGGGATGCGGTGAATCTAAGTATAGAGAAAAAGATGTCAGCAAGCTGGTGAGCGACTTCCAGAAAATGCGGAGCATGATGCAGCAAATGGGGCAAGGCAACTTCCCAGGAATGCCAGGAGGCGGCGGAATGTTCGGCGGTGGAAATCCAATGGCTGCCGGAAATGCTCCTGGCCCCGGATGGCGCGGTAATGCTGGCGGTAAAAAGAAGCCGAAAAAAGCTAAAAAGAAAAAAGGTTTTGGTACTCTTTAGCAGTTAACAGTTAACAGTGAGCAGTTAACAGTGAGCAGTTAACAGTGAGCAGTTAACAGTGAGCAGTTAACAGTGAGCAGTTAACAGTGAGCAGTTAACAGTGAGCAGTGAACAGTTACCTTGTTCTTAAACAGATAAACAAGTTGGATAATCTAAAATCCAAAATCTAAAATCCAAAATCTAAAATCCTCAATAGCGCTTCATGCCGTGCAAGTGCTAAAATTATCATCTGCTACTTGTGGGAATTTTTTATCTTCCACGGGGAGAAGCATTACCCTTTTGGTGGAAATGCTTTCATAATGTTAGATGGATTTGTTACGAACTTTAGTTGTAAATTAATACCTTACGAAGTAGGAGAATAACCTCTTAATCATGATTAAACTGCGCCTTAAGCGAATTGGTAAAAAACGAGAAGCAAGTTACCGTATAGTCGCCATGAATAATCTTGCTCGTCGTGATGGCCGTCCCCTCGAAGAATTGGGATTTTATAATCCTAGAACTAAAGAAGTAAAATTAGACGTTGATGGTATTGTCAAGCGACTACAACAGGGCGCACAACCAACTGACACCGTCCGTCGCATTTTAGAAAAAAATAATGTTTTTGAACAAGTCCGTGCAGCAACTGCATCCTGATACAGTAACAGATACCAATTCCGGTACAACTCCCGATTATGTTGGTCTAGTAAATTTTTTGATGCAGCCGTTTTTGGAATCTCCAGACTCTCTAAGCGTTGATTGTGAAATTTCTCAAAGTACCAAACGAGCTTGGATTCGCATTGCCTTTGATAGTGCAGATAAAGGTAAAGTTTTTGGTCGTGGAGGACGCAACATCCAAGCTATTCGCACCGTGATTTCTTTAGCTGCTCAAGCTGCCGAACAATCGGCATATCTAGACATTTACGGTAGTAACGATCGAATTGATGCACCCGCATCTAATAGCGAAGAACGGCATAAAGTATTACCAATGCCCAAGCCTAAAGTAAGAGGTGGTGACGGACGTAGAGATTTCACCAAACCCCAAACTCGCATTTGATTGAAACAATAAAAATTGTTTCGTCTTTTATTCGCTATCAGCCCTATGGCTGATAGTAAATAGAAAAGATAGTGAATTATTAAGAAATATTGCTATTTTCACCAATAGGTCAGAAAATAAGATTCATCTCCTATAAAGGGAGTACCCTGTAAAAAATTACTGGTAACAAAGAATAAATACTATGGCAGATGCCATAACAATAGAACTGCCCGACATCCCAAGTGCTATGGCATTAGCGGGAAACCAAGAAGAAAACCTCAA
>JBARZF010000618.1:0-2038 GCA_049649675.1 Rivularia sp. (in: cyanobacteria)
GCATTTTTGGCTGCTGTTGGTTTTGGTAGAATGGCTATGCATCAGAATAGTAACGCCAAAAAAGCTCTTGAAGGTCACATTTATTCTGCAAGTCGATTTTCCTCGAAGCTATATCAGGAAAATCTCAAGTTTGATGCCCTAATTGAAGCCATTAGGGCAGGGGAACCAATGCAAAAACAAGGATTGAATGCAAGCCAAGAAGCTCGTAGTTTAGTTTTAACAGCTTTACAGGCAGCAGTTTATGAAGATGGATTCAGAGAGCAAAATCGTTTAAAACATCAAGCTAGAGTCTTTGATGTAGCTTGGAGTCGTGACGGGAAGCAAATTGTCTCAGCTAGCGAAGATGGTACAATCAAATTTTGGAATCCTAATGGTAATGAAATTAAAACCGTACTAGTAGAAACTGATAGTGAATTAGACGGCGTTAGTTTTAGTCCTGACGGTAAAACAATTATGTTTGTTGAAAAATTTAGCGACGAAATTCTTACAATATTAAATTTGCACGAAGAAAAAACCAAAACTCCCGAAACTCTCCTATACCAGGTTGATTTCGTCAGGTACCCAGATTGGAGTCCCAAGGGAAAAACTATGGCCTCTGTAACTTTCGACAATACGATTAAACTCTGGGATACCGAAGGAAAATTTCTAAGAACTCTTAGAGGTGATGGAGAATTAATTAGAAGTGTCAGTTTCAGCTCCGATGGTAAGACAATTGCTTCCGTTAGTGTAGATCAAATCAATCTTTGGAATGTTAATAATGGTAAAAAAATAAAAACCATACCAATAGACAAAAACATAGGCAAAAATATTACATTTGATAGGAGTAGTTTAAGTCCTGACTTGAAAACTATTGTCTTTGTCAGTAATAGCTATGTTAAACTCTGGAACATAGAGGAAAGAAAAATCCAAAATATTGGAAAGCATAATGATTTACTCAGGAGTGTAGCTTGGAGTCTCGACGGGAATACTATTGCGTTTCCGAGTGACGATAATACTGTTAAAATTTGGAACAAAAAGGAAAAACTTCTGCAAACCCTTAAAGGTCATGACGATTCAATCTACAGCGTCAAATTCAGCCCTGACGGAAAGAAAATAGCTACTGCTAGCAGTGATAAAACTGTAAGGCTTTGGAACTTATCAGAAAAGAAACTTACAAAGCTTAAGGAAGATAAACAAGCAGACTTCCGGAGCGTCGCTTGGAGTCCTGATGGAAATACCATTGCTTCTGGTAGAGATGATGGCATCAAAATCTGGAATAAGCAGGGGAAATGGAAATTTATTCCAACAAAAATCATACATAACAATGCAGTTAATAGCGTTAGTTTTAGTCCCGACGGAGAAACCATTGCTTCTGTAAGTTACGATAGGATTAAACTCTGGAGCAAGCAGGGAAAGTTTCTAAGAGAAATTGGAAAACATGGAGAAGCAGTGCTCAGTATAGCTTGGAGTCCCGACGGAAAAACCATTGCTTCTGTAAGTTACGATAGGATTAAGCTCTGGAGCAAGCAGGGAAAGTTTCTAAGAGAAATTAGAAAACATGGAGAAGCACTGTGGAGTATAGCTTGGAGTCCCGACGGAAAAACTATTGCCTCTGGTAGTGAAGATAAAACTATTAAACTATGGAAAAATCAGGGCGAAGAACTTAAAACACTCAAGGGACATAAGGCAAGTGTCAGCAGTGTAGCTTGGAGCCGCGACGGAAATATTATTGCCTCTGGTAGTGGAGATAGTACCATCAAACTCTGGAGCAAGAATGGCAAAGAGCTCAAAACCCTCGAAGGACATAAAGATCCTGTTTTAAGCGTTGCTTTTAACCCCAAAAAAAATATTATTGCTTCTGCTAGTCAAGACGATACAGTAAAACTTTGGAGCTTTGATCATAAAGCAAAAACTGGGAAATTTGATGCTCAAGAACTCCAAACACTTAGGGGACACAATAGCTCGGTCTTTAGTCTGACTTGGAGTCCCGATGGTAAAACTCTAGCCTCAACTAGCAATGACGAAACTTTAATCCTGTGGAATTTGGAAGACTTTAAAT
>JBARZF010000619.1:0-4701 GCA_049649675.1 Rivularia sp. (in: cyanobacteria)
ATTTAGCTTGCTGTAATTGAGCTTCTTTAATACTTTGGGTCATTGCCAAAATAGTACTTTCATGCTTATTTTGTAGTAAAGTAATTTCTTCAGCATCTTGTTTCTCAATTGCTGCGAGTAATTCACCGCTAAATTGGTTTAATTTAGAAATTAATTCTTTGGCTTTCCCTAATAAAAAACTAAAGCGATAATGGGGAACTTCTACTTTACCTACACTGGCTAAAGCACTACTCAAACCAGCACCGGAGCTTACTGCACTCACCAAAGCATTTGGATCGATGGGAGGTTCAAATAATGGTAATGGTTGAGCAATACCCAAAATATTTTGACAACTGCGGATTTTTCTGAGTCTATCTTCGACTCGATTCCAGTAATCGTTAATTAAGGGATTTTCGGGTAGGAAGAAGTAAGTTTTACCAATGCTGAGATTAATTCTGGCAGAATTACCGTTAAAACTGGGGTTGGGTTCAACTGGTTGAGTGCCGACATATCGCAGATTTGGTAATTCGGGACGAAAGTCATCGTAATTATTCGGATCTTCGTTGAATTCAGATGTGTAAGTAGTAGCGGGAGATAATACCCGATTACCTAAACTTTCGGGCTTTTCTCCTAACAAGTCGTAAGCCAAAATATACAGCATTCGGGCTTCATTAATGCTTTCGGAGGTATATTGGCGGAATAACATATCACCCCAATCGATGATATTGTCAATGTAAGCCATGACAATGGATTTACGATATGCTGTTTTCCGTAAAGTTGCGATCGCGTGTGGATCGAAGGGATCTTTTAAATAAGTATCAATTTCTTTTTTTCCAACTTTCATCAAGTCGTAGCGATACATTAATCTACCAATAATTCCGGTTAGCTCCTGTAAATGATTAATGTATTTAAAATTTACAGGAGGTAAAAATGCTTTCAAGTTGTTTTCAATTCTTTCCAGGGATGATGTAATAGTTGTCTGGAAATATTCTTTAACCTGCGTTTCTTGGTTTGTAGATAATTTACGAAGATTCCGAAAAACATCAGTCAAGGGTTCTATATAGTTGAAAATAACGTTAAAGTCATTCCGAAGACTAGTGACATTTTCCCCTGATTGATTGGGAAGTGAATTTAAAGCATTATTACCTATAGCGATAATTGCTTGGATATCTACAGCTGCAAAAGGTAAGAATTTCCAATAACGACTGATTTCGGTGGGATCGAAAATATATTCGTACCATTCTTTAGCTTCTTCAAACTTTTGAGCGGTATTTAGGGATTGAGCAATTAAGAATGGTGCGTGGAAAAAGATTTCCCAATAATAAATGCCATTAGAACTATTAAAATCAAGATGAGAACTAATAGGTAAACCGTTTGGTACTACTCTATTGCGGTTAACTTTTATCTTATTTGGAGTGGATTCGTCACCAAAGGAGGGAACTTCATCAATTTCTTGGGTGGCTATGGCTAATAATGAAGGTACTCCACCACCCAAAAGCTTTTGATTCAATTTCTCGGCTGTACTAGTAGTCAACCGGACAATTTCATAATTGGCATTTGGTAGTAAATAGGGTTTAGGTTTGTTAATATCGGTGACATCTTCATACTTAACGTACTTATCACCCTTAAAGAAATATAACCTCACGCCGTCATTAAGTGCGGCATCAAATCCGTTGAGAAATTCAGGGGGAATATTCGCGAAATTCTCGTTGATTAATTTACTATCACCGAGTTGATTTGGTTCGTTAGTTTCCGTTAACGTAAAGTAATTAGTATCGGAAAATAAATAAACGGTATTGTCTAAAATAAATACTGCATCAATCTTTGATAGGGAAGGCTCGTTAAATTCCTGGGGATATCCCGAATCTACAAATTCTCCGATTTCGTTACCTTGCTTCAAAGTATATCGAGCAAATTGATTTCCACTGGTGAGAAATACTTTGTTGTCGTTAACATAAGCAGCATCTACCTTACCCGATGTTGTGAAATTATTTTCGATAATTCCCCATCGAGATTTTATGCTTTTCTCGTTATTTAATTCACCAGATTCAACGTAAACCTTTTTAGTATTATCAAAGAAGTATGTTTTACCATCACTTCCTTTAAAAGCTGCATCTAATTTTGACCACTGAGGAAGATTTTCAGTATTTTCAGATAGTTTTTTACCATAATCTGAAACATACTCATAATTTTTAGATGCGCTAGTGTCATATATAACGTATTCATCACTACTAAATAAATAGGTTTTATCGCCATCAACCAAAGCTGCATCTACAATACCTTCTATAGCAATTCTAGTACCAATTAAACCCCATTTATCGCTAACCTTTTGTTCTCCTTGCCAAGCTGAAATTTTATTGATAATTTTATTGACATCATATTTTCTAATTTGATTTCCATCCTCTATTACGGTTGCGATCGCATCATTTTGGTTAAACTGAATATAATTTTGAGTTGTAAAAAGATAAATGTTTCCATCGAGTCCTACTAAAGCAGCACGAATAATTCGCGATAATCTATGTGTCGTTGTTTGATTTCCAGATTTTTCGACTAATTCCCTATTAATAAATTTGTATTCGGTATTTCCAAGAGCGAATGAAGCGAACCAGGCTGTTTCTTCTTCTGATATTTCCTCTAATTCTAAATTTTCTTTCAGTTTATAGTTCTTTGACCTATTACCTTGAGCGATATCGCAGGTAAAACAAATAATATTATCTTTTGTATATGCTGCTTCGACATATTGATTTTGATAATCTTCCTGATTATTTATACATCCTAACTCTTCTAATAAATTATAGAATGTATGAGATTTGGGATAGCCATCATCAATATATTTATAAGTCGTACCCGTATATTTAATAAATCTGTCTCTGTTGATAAGATATGTATAATTACCTTTAACAAAGGCAGCATCAACATTAGATCTATTATCTCCAAAGCCTATATTTATAACAAATGAATTTTCGACTTTACCCCATTGATTTTTTATTGATTTTAAAGTATTTAAGTCATCACTATCTACATATTCGTTTCTATCTTTTTTGAAAAAATAGGTTTTACCATCGACTCCTTTAAATGCAGCACCAATAGCATCCCATTCGGGGAAATTGTCTATATTCTCTTGTAAGCTTTTAGGAGAATCAAAATCTGCTAATTCCAAACCATCGGAATAGATTAAATATTGATTTCCACTGAATAAATAGAGTTCTTCGCCATCATTAAAAACAGCATCAACAATTCCGTTTTCGATAATATTATTACGGATAAGTCCCCATCTTTCCTTCGTATTTGTCTTATCTGCTAGTGCATTATAAAGGGAATATTGTTGTGGTTGACTAGCATCAAAGAAATATGTTTTATTCCCAGCTTTAAAAGCAGCACTTACAGGTGAAGATGGCAGATTATCGGAGTTTACTTTGAGGTTTTTAGTAAAGTTATCGGGAATTGTGACGAAATTAATACTTGGTTTACATAAAAAACTTCCTCCCTTATGTTCAAAGCTAAACCATTTACTATCTGATGATGTTTCTGGAGCGTTAAATCTGACTACTTTTACTTTATCTTGCTCATCTTTCGGTTCATTAAATAGCCCTTGAAAAATGCTAATACCATCAATATTAAAACGTTTCGGGCTATCTAATTTATAGACTATGAGTTCTGGTGTTAATTTATTGCCAACAAAATTTTGAAAAAAGGGAGGTATATACTTTAGTTTTTGTAATAACCAGTATAATTCTCTTATTTCTCGCCACTTTAGATTATATTCTCCTCGCTCAAATATTGTTACTCCACCCCTCCTTAAGCTATTAATATCGCTCCTTAAAGTTCTGATTTTTTGAAGATAGTTATCTCGTTGTTTTATATATTGTTGATGAGCTTCTTTATTGTCTACCTTATACTTACAATTAATCAGAATATTTTCATGGATAGTATTTCTTTCTTGAAGATTAACTTCTATCTTGATATTCTTAGAATTCTGAATTAAGAGTTCAACATCATATATTTTTTGCTTATCTTGAATATCTACATCTAATGTCTGTACTGGTACCCATTCTTTATTCAAGTTGTAGAAAGAGAAGAAAATTTTGAGTACATAGGTGATATTCTGCTCTGATGAAACTTCTTGTTCTCCTTCAGTAGCTTTATCCTTTACTGTAATAGTAGTATTACTTGCATCGTCTTTAATAATAGTTTCTATCTTTGTCCAAAATGCAAATACCCTATTAAAAGCAAATACAGGATAAACCTTATCACCTTCTATTTGAACGTTTACACTATACCAAGGATTCCATAAAGAACCTTTTTGCTGGTCTACAAATATTGCGGTACGGTAATAATAGCGCCAAGGCTGTGTTTTGGTACGTCCAAATAGTACTAGACTTTTTTCATTTTTAGCTCCCGGTGCATCGTATACACAACCACCAACAACTTCTAACTTAGAGACTTCAGTATACTCATCCAAATACTTTTTAAAAGCTTTTGCCGCTAAATAAAGAGTTATTTCTCCTTGCAGCAAATCTTCTTCTAAAACTTTAAATCCTGGTGTTTTAGTATCTCTTAATTCCGGACGAATATAGTTTTCTGGATAAAGAAATACTTTACGATTGGCTTCCCAAACTCGGTAGTTTCTCATCCATTTCCAATATTCCTTGAGTCTTTTTCTAACTTCTTCTTCGTTTTCGCTACCTTTAATATTCAGTTCTTCCAGATTAACAAAATACC